>DAOUGF010000284.1:0-6774 GCA_034429295.1 Chloroflexaceae bacterium | reverse complement strand
GCGAGTGGGCTCCGCCCCTCGTGCTCCCTGCCGGAGGGGCGGCTGCCCCCTCCGGACCACCCCCAAGCCGGAGGGCCGTACCGTGCCGGCGGTAGGCGGCGTACCCGTCTCATCGACGGCAGAGCCATCCGCCTCGGCCGGCGGCGGATCTGCGCTCGGGGTGGTGTGCGCGCATCGGTTGTGCCGCCCGCCTCCGCACACCGGGTTCCGGAAAGTGTGGCGTCGGCACGCCGGAACGTGCAGGGCGCAACGAGCAGGAGCGGGTCACCGCGCTTGGCCAGGGCTCAAGCCCGTCGATGAGTCGGGTCGCCCGCAGGCCGAGGGCACGGCACTGGCTTCCTACTTGGGGTCCAGGGGCGAGGCCCCTGGCGCGGGGGGTGTCGGGGGGCGTGCGTACGCCCCCTGACAAATCAAACGGGGAATGGGGCGCCAGCGCCCCGCAGGCAGCGCATCGCAGAGACCGAGTGCCGGCGAGCCAGACGCCGGCTAGATCCGCACCTCGGGCCGGTACTCGCCCCAGACCTCCCGCAGCACCCCGCAGACCTCGCCGACGGTGGCGTAGCGCCGCAACGCCTCACGCATAGGCGGCAGCACATTAGCCGTGCCGGCCGCCGCCTCCCGCAGTTCGGCCAGCGCCGCCTCTACCGCGCCGGCATCCCGCTCGGCCCGCAACGCGGCGAGCGCCTCGGCCTGCTCCCGCGCCACCGCCTCGTTCGGCCGGAAGATCGGCGGTGGCGGCGCCCCGCTCTCCACGAAGCGATTCACCCCAACCACCACCCGCTCGCCGGCCTCGACCGCCTGCTGGAAAGAGTAGGCCGCGTCGGCGATCTGCTCCTGGACCCAGCCCCGCTCGATCGCAGCCACCGCGCCGCCCATCCCGTCGATCTGCTCGATCAGCGCACGGGCGCGCCGCTCCAACTCGTCGGTGAGCGCCTCCACCACATATGAGCCGGCCAGCGGATCGGCTGTGTCGGCTACGCCGCTCTCGAAGGCGATGATCTGTTGGGTGCGCAGGGCCAGCATCGCCGACTGCTCGGTTGGCAGGCCGAGGGCCTCATCGTAGGCGTTGGTGTGCAAGCTCTGGGTGCCGCCGAGCACTGCGGCCAGGGCCTCGATCGTGGTGCGGACCACATTGTTGAGCGGCTGCTGGGCCGTGAGCGAGGCACCCGACGTCTGTGTATGGAAACGCAGCATCATGCTGGAGGGCTTCTGGGCGCCGAAGCGCTCCTTCATGATCGTGGCCCAGAGCCGGCGGGCGGCGCGGAACTTCGCCACCTCCTCAAGGAAGTTCGGGTTGCTCACAAAGAAGAAGGAGAGCCGGGGAGCGAAGGCGTCCACGTCGAGGCCTGCCTTGATCGCGGCGTCCACATAGGCGATGCCGTCGGCCAGCGTGAAGGCGATCTCCTGAACCGCCGTGGCACCGGCCTCGCGGATGTGGTAGCCGCTGATGCTGATCGTATTCCAGTTCGGGATGCGCTCCTGACAGTAGGCAAAGGTATCGGTGATCAGGCGCATCGAGGGGCGCGGCGGGAAGATATAGGTACCGCGGGCCGCGTATTCCTTGAGGATGTCGTTCTGGATCGTGCCGCCGATCTTATCGGGACTCACGCCCTGGCTTTCGGCCACCAACTCGTAGAGCAACAGCAACACCGCGGCCGGGGCGTTGATCGTCATCGAGGTGGTGACCTTATCGAGCGGGATGCCGTCGAAGAGCGTCTGCATGTCCCGCAGGCTGTCGATGGCCACACCCACCTTGCCAACCTCGCCCTCGGCGCGAGGGTCGTCGCTGTCGAGGCCGAGTTGGGTGGGGAGATCGAACGCCACCGAGAGGCCGGTCTGCCCGGCCTGGAGCAGGTAGCGGTAGCGCTGATTGCTCTCGCGGGCGCTGGCGAAGCCCGCGTACTGGCGCATCGTCCAGAGGCGGCCCCGGTACATCGTAGGGTAGATGCCCCGCGTAAACGGGTACTGCCCCGGGTCGGGCTGGGGTTCGCCCACGTCGGCGGCCCGGTATACCGGCTCCACCGGAATGCCGGAGTCGGTGGTGCGCTGAGGCTTCGCCTCGGCTTGAGTCCCCGCGCTGCTCGTCGTCATCACGCTGCTCCTTCCTGGCCTCGCTCGGGCCTGCGAGCATTATACCCCGGGCCGAAGATACGTACCCCATCCCGAAGATACGTATCCCATCACGTACTTCTCTGGAGGTTCTCTGGCCCCGCCAACAGTATTGTATGGCTGTGGCAAGGAGCTTACGAAGGGCGACAGAAGGCTGAGGAGGGTGGAATGGAGACGATGAACGCCGCGACGATCCAGTTCCAAGCTGCTTGCGCCGACGCGCGCCGCGACGCCATCATCGACAGCCTGAGCGGCCGCTCGAGCGACATGCCCACCCTGGACGAGCTGCGCGGCAACCTGCCCATCGGCGGGCAGCGGACCCTCGGCCTGCGGACGATCCCGCTGCAGCAGATCGTGGGGAGCGAGGGCCGCTCCAACGACTTCGACCGCCGCTTCCAGCCCCGCTCGGCCCACCTGCAGGAGCGCTGGACCCGCGTCGCTCGGGCCTACGATCAGGGCGTCGCCCTCCCGCCCATCACGGTCTTCAAGCTCGGCGAGCGCTACTTCGTCTCCGACGGCAACCATCGCGTCTCCGTGGCCCGCCACCGCGGCCAGGACCAGATCACGGCCCAGGTGATCGAGCTGCTGGTGGACGGCCCGCTGCCGGCGGAGCTGGCCGCCCCCGTCGCCGCCTCCGAGCCCCGCGGCCTTATGGGCGCCCTGATCAACGCCGCCCGCCGCGCCCTGCGCCCCAGCAGCGGCCTCGCCACCGCCTAAGAGGTTTCGCTCGGCAGCGGGCGCGCAGCTGGGGACGCACCGCCTGCTCTCGGCACCGAGGGACATGGAGCGATGGGGAGCGCGAGGGGCAGAGCCCGCTCGCATCCTTCTCCCTGATTGCCCTTCTCCCCCGCAGCGCCTACAATGGGGCCACACGGCGGGGCAGCGAAGCGAAGGGAGGCTGAGATGGCGGATCACGTCTACAAGATCGTCGAGCTCGTCGGCTCCTCGCAGACCACGATCGAAGATGCTGTACAGAACGCGCTGACGAAGGCCAAGGCCAGCATCAGGAACACCCGCTGGTTCGAGGTCACCGAGACGCGAGGCTACATCGAGGATGGCCGCGTGGCCTACTGGCAGGTCACGATCAAGCTCGGCTTCACCGTCGAGGAGTGAGCCGCAGACGGCCTGTAGATCGGCAGCGCTCCGGACGGGCATACGACTTGCTACAATTTGCGGCGACTTACGACAACAACGTCGGAATGTCGCCATGACCCGTCCAGAGCCCCTGCTGACAGTGCGCGAAGTTGCCGCATATCTGGCCTGCGCCGAGGAGACGGTTAAGCGGCTCGTTCGGCGCGGGCAGCTTTCGGCTGTGCGGATCGGCCCCCGCCTGCGCTTCCGCCGGGAGGATGTGGAGCGCTACCTGCTGCACCGGGGCGCCCCAGCGGCTCCCCTTGTAAGTCCCGCCGACCAGCCCGCGCCGCCGGAGGCGCGCTTGATCGAGGGCGAGATCCTCTACGCGATCGCGGTCGCCACCGCCGGTGAGGATCGCCTGGAGCGCATCCTGGCGGCGACGCTGGAGCAACTCGGCAGGGTGATCAGCTTCACCGGCGGCTCGATCGCCCTGGTGGAGGGCGACGAGCTCGTGATCCGCGCGGCGGTCGGCCCCTTCGCCGACACTGCGCTCGGCCTGCGCCAACCTCGCGGCACGGGCCTGGCCTGGCAGGTGGTCACCACCGGCAAGCCGTTCCTCTCCCACGATGTGCGCGCCGACGGCCTGCGGCCCAGCAGCGACTTCCGCTCCTACCTGGCGGTCCCGCTCACCTGGCGCGGCGCCAACATCGGCATGCTCGAGCTGGACTCGGTGGTGCCCCACGCCTTCACGGCGCAGGATCTGACCCTGCTCAGCAAGGTGGCCCTGGCCCTCAGCGGCTCGGTGGAGCTGGCCCGGCTCCACGCGGCGATGCAGGCCGACATCAGTGCCCGCAAGCAGGCCGAGCTCGAGCTGAAGGCTTCCCGCGATCAGCTGGCGATCATCCTGGGCGGCGTCGCCGACGGGATCACCGCGCAGGATCGCAGCGGCCGGCTGGTGTACGCCAACGATGCCGCGGCCCTAGCCAACGGCTTCCCCTCGGCCGAGGCGATGCTCGCCACGCCACCCGAGGCCTTCACGCAGAAGTTCATCATGCTGGACGAGGCCGGCGCGCCGTTCCCCCTGGAGCAGTTCCCCAGCCGGCGGGCACTGCGGGGCGAGCCCAACCCGAGCGCCACCATCCGCCTTCGCCCGGCAGAGGGCGGCGAGGAGCGCTGGGCGATCGTAGGCGCGCGAGCCGTGCTCGACGAACAGGGCGTGCCCCAGCTCGCCATCTCGATCTTCCGCGACGTGACAGCCCAGAAGCGGGCTGAGCTGCACCAGCGCTTCCTCACCGCCGCCAGCGCGGTGCTGGCCTCATCCCTCGACGCGCAGGCCACCCTGGAGAACCTGGCCCGCCTCGCC
The DNA here is from genome assembly GCA_034429295.1 of Chloroflexaceae bacterium. Taxonomy (GTDB): domain Bacteria; phylum Chloroflexota; class Chloroflexia; order Chloroflexales; family Chloroflexaceae; genus OHK40. The sequence continues at coordinate 2,228 of DAOUGF010000284.1, read as the reverse complement.
GTGCCCACCCTCGGCGACTGGTGCGTTGTTGATATGCTCCAGGATGACGGCTCCATCCGCCCCATGGCGATCGCCCACAGCGACCCGTCGAAGGTGGCCTTGGCCTGGGAGATGCTGAAGCGCTATCCGGTGAGCCCGGACGCACCATACGGGACCGGCCACGTGCTGCGCACCCGCGAGCCCGAGCTCGTACCGCTTGTCCCCGACGATCTGCTGCGCAGCATCTCCCACGATGAGGCGCACTTCAGGCTGATGCGCGAGCTCGGGCTCTACTCCACGATCTGCGTACCGCTGCTGATCGACGGGCGGGCCGCTGGCACGATCGCCCTGGTGAATAGCGACCCGGTGCGACGCTACGGCCCCAACGACCTGGCGCTGGCGCAGGAACTGGCTCGCCGCGCCGGCATCGCCCTGGAAAATGCGCACCTCTACGCCAGAGCCGAGCGGGCCCGCGAGCTCGCCGAACAGGCGCTGCGCCAGCGCGACACCTTCTTCTCGATCGCCGCCCACGAGCTGCGCACCCCTCTCACGTCGCTGCTCGGCCAGGCTCAGCTGGTCCTACGCCGCCACAGCCGCGAGAAGTCGCTCACCGAGCGAGACCAGCGCTCGATCGAGGTGGTGGTGAGCCAGGCCCAGCGCCTCAACAAGCTCGTGATCGCGCTGCTCGACCTCGCGCGGATCGAGCAGGGTCGTCTGAGCATCGAGACGGCACCCCTGGAGCTCGGCGCCCTCGTCCGGCGCGTGGTGGCGGAGACGAGGCCGCTGCTCGAGCGCCAGAAGCTTGAGGCCCAGCTGCCGACCGAGCCGCTGGTGGTGCTCGGCGACGAACTGCGGCTGGAGCAAGTGCTCCAGAACCTGATCGCCAACGGGCTCAGGTATAGCCCCGAGGAGAGCACGGTGCGAGTGCGCCTCGAGCGCAACGGCGAGCAGGCGCTGCTCACGGTCAGCGACGAGGGGATCGGCATCCCAGCCGAGGCCTTGCCCCAGCTCTTCCAGCGCTTCTTTCGGGCGGAGAACGCGAGCAACCACCACCGCGCCGGCCTCGGCATCGGCCTCTACGTGGTGCGAGAGATCGTCACCCTCCATGGCGGCAGCGTGGAGGCCGAGAGCGTCGAAGGCCAGGGCAGCAGCTTCCGGGTGAGGCTGCCATTGCATGTGACAAGGTGACAAGGTGACGCCTATCGGTGCAGACAGGATCTCATCGATAACAAGGTGATCGCCCTCGCTTCGCTTGGGCTAGGGGACAAGGGGACGCCCATCGGCGCCGTCAGGCTGTCCCCTTGTCCCCCTTGATCCTCTTGTCCCCATGTCCCCCGGTCACCCCTTCACCTTGTCGCCTAGCGCGAGCGATGCCAGCGCCCGCCGCACGAGGGCGCGCGCCAGCGGGAGCTTGTAGCGATTATGGGTCAGGGGCTGTGCGTCGGCCAGCGCCACCTCGGCCGCCCGCGCGAACAGCTCCTCCGATGGCGCCTGCCCGAGCAGGATCTCCTCGGCTGCGACGCAGCGCCACGGGATGGGGGCCACGCCGCTCAGCACCACTCTGGCATGCTCAATCACGCCGCCGGCGCCTCGCCGCAGGGCCACCGCCGCGCCCACCAGGGCGAACGACCAGACTTTGCGGTCCATCGCCTTGAGATAGGTGCTCCGCAGGCCGTCCTGGGCCGGCAGTTCCACCGCCAGCACCAGCTCGTCGGAGGCCTCGGTGGTCTCGCGGCGGCGCCCCTCCTCGGGCGGGGCAAAGAACGCCTCGATTGGCAGCGCCCGCTCTCCCGCCGGGCCGCGCAGGAGCACTCGGGCGTCGAGCGCCACCAAAGCCGCCGCCAGGTCAGAAGGATGGACGGCAACACAGGGGCTCACGTCGAAGAGGGCGTGGAGCTGGTTCTCGCCGTCACGGGCGGGGCAATGCTCGCCGCCCTTCAGCCAGCAGCTGATGTTGCTGTCGCGGAAATACCAGCAGCGGGGCCGCTGCAGCAGATTGCCGCCGATCGTGGCCTGGTTGCGCAGCTGCGGCGTAGCCGCCAGGCCAGCCGCCTCGGCGAGCGCAGTGGCCCGCTGCTGCAAGGCGGCGTCGCGCTCGATCTCGCTCAGGGTGGTGAGGGCGCCAAGGCGCAGCGCCCCGTCCCGCTCCTCGATGCCGCGGGGCAGCTCGGCGCGGCGCAGGCTGATGAGCCGCTCGGGCGCCAGGATATCGGCCTTGATCAGCGGGATGAGATCGGTGCCGCCGGCGA
>DAOUGF010000283.1:0-6802 GCA_034429295.1 Chloroflexaceae bacterium | reverse complement strand
AGGCTGAAGCCGGCCAACGAGGTGAGGACGGCACCAGGGCCGACGTTGGGCGAGATCGCGCTGTCGGTCTTCATCAGGCCGTAGACGATCCAGGGCTGGCGGCCCATCTCGGTGAAGATCCAGCCGGTGGCGTTCGCCAGGTAGGGCAGCCCGATCGCCGGAATGAGCAGCCAGAGGAAGCGGGGCCAGCGCACGATCTGGCCGCGTATCACGAGGAAGAGCGCCAGGGCGGCGAGAGCGAGCATCAGGAAGCCGGCGCCAACCATAGCCCGGAAGCTCCAGTAGGTGATGAAGACGTTGGGTATGTAGTTGCCGGGCCCGTGCTCGGCCTCGGCGGCAGCCTGCAGATCCTTGATACCGGGTACGGCGCCCTCGAAGCGGTTGTAAGCGGGGAAACTGAGCAGGCCGGGAACCTTGATCACGAAGAGGTCGCGCTGCTCGGGGATGCTCGCCACGGTGAAGAGCGACATCGCGGCGGGGTCCTCGGTCTCCCAGAGCGCCTCAGCGGCGGCCATCTTCATGGGCTGGACGGTGATCATGTACTGGGCCTGGGTGTGGCCGGAAAGGATCACGCCGACGACGCCGACAAGGCCGGCCACGGCGCCGATCTGGAAGGAGCGGCGGAACATGGCCTGGCCGGCCTCGCTCAGCGGCCGGCGGAGATGGTAGGCGCTGATGCCCAGGACGAAGAAGGCGGCGGTGGTGATGGCGGAGAACATCGTGTGGGGCCACTGCACCCAGACGTGGCCGTTGGTAAGCAGGGCCGCGAAGCTGTCCATCTCGGCGCGGCCGTTGCGCAGCACGTAGCCGACGGGCTGCTGCATGAAGGAGTTTGCGACCAGGATCCAGAACGAGGAGATCGTGCTGCCGATGGCGACGAGCCAAATGCTTGCGAGATGGGCAAGCTTCGGCAGCTTGTCCCAACCGAAGATCCAGAGCCCGAGGAAGGTGGACTCGAGGAAGAAGGCCATGAGGGCCTCGATCGCCAGCGGGGCGCCGAAGATGTCGCCGACAAAGCGGGAGTACTCCGACCAGTTCATGCCGAACTGGAACTCCTGCACGATCCCGGTGGCGACACCGATCGCGAAGTTGATCAGCAGCAGCTTGCCCCAGAACTTCGCCATGCGCTTGTAGGTTTCGCTGCCCGTGCGGACGTAGATCGTCTGCATGATGGCGACGAGGAGCGCAAGGCCGATCGAGAGGGGGACGAAGAAGAAGTGGTAGATCGTGGTGATGGCGAACTGCCAGCGTGCCAGCGTGAGCGCATCCATACAAACCTCCAGGCCGGGGCGGCGGCTCCGGCGTGCAAGGGTTGCCTCCACGCTCGATCATAGCGAGCCGCCATCCGAGGCTGGGGTGGGATTGCGCAACCGCTGGTTAAGGAAGGGCCACCGGCAGGGAGCGCTGTTCCCAGCGGCGGCGAAGAGGGCACAGCTAGAAGTCGCCAGCGGGCCAGACGATGGCGCCGGGCACGCCGAAGCCGGCCGCGACTGATGTCGTCGCGACCGGCGGCCAGTTGGGGGCCATCAGCACATGGAGACGGCCGCGCTCGCAGACTGCCGCCTGCCTGCTAGAACGATTCACAGCCGAGCTGCGGCGCCGCTCGCTGTTGAGGCGGCTGGGCAGTTCACACGAGTAGGGCGCCCCATTGTGGGCGCCCTTACATCGCTGCTGCTTCGTGTCGGGCTTAGAAGAAGCCCAACTCCTCGCGGGCGTCCTCGCTCATCAGCGAAGGGTTCCAGAAGGGCGTCCAGACGAGGTTGATCTTCACGTCCTCGAGGTTCTTGTAGACCTCGCTGAGGGCCATCACCTCGCGCTTCGCCTGCTCCAGGATCTGAGGCCCGGCCGGGCACGCCGGCGTGGTCAGCGTCATATCGATGTCGACGACCTTCCCCTCGTCGAGGATATCGATGCGGTAAACCAGGCCGAGGTTCACAATATCGAGGCCGATCTCGGGATCGACGACATTCTTGAGCGCGGCGCGCACCATCTCTTCAGTAACCATACTTACTCTCCGCTACTCATCGTTCCATAGAGGTGCCGACACTAGTATGATACCATACCGCCTCAGAATCCTCCGAGCGCGAGCGTACGATGATCGAACTGCTGGTGCGCAACCCCTTGCTGCTGCTCTTCATCGTGGCGGCGGTTGGCTATCTTCTCGGGCGGGTGAGCCTTGGCGGGGTGAAGCTGGGCGTGGCCGCGGTGCTGTTCGTGGGGCTCGCCTTCGGCGCACTGGACGAGCGGCTCAAGCTCCCCGAGATCATCTACTTGCTGGGCCTCGTGCTGTTCGTCTACACGATCGGCCTGAGCAGCGGCCCGAGTTTTTTCAATTCGCTGCGGCGCAAGGGCCTGCGAGATAATCTGCTGGTGCTCGCGGTGCTCCTGCTGGCCACGGGCCTCACCGCTGCGGCGCAGCTGCTCCTCGGCCTGAGCCCGCCTCTCGCCGCCGGGATCTTCGCCGGCAGCCTCACCAACACGCCGGCCCTGGCCGGGGCGATCGAGACGATCGGCCGGCGGGCGGTCGAGGCCGCGAGCGACGCAGCCCTGGCCGAGCCGGTGGTCGGCTACTCCGTCAGCTACCCGGTCGGGGTGCTCGGCGTGATCCTCGCCATCTATGTGCTGCAGCGGCTCTGGAAGGTGGACTACAAAGCCGAGGCTGGCGCGCTGCACGAGCTCGGCGCCCTGAGCGAGGGGCTCGTCAACCGCACGGTCCGCGTGACGCGCCCAGAGGTCGATGGACACAGCGTGGGCGAGTTGATGCGCGCCAGCGGCTGGGAGGTGGTCTTCGGGCGCTTCCAGCACGACGGCCACGTGGATGTCATCACCAGCGACGCCGTGTTGCACCACGGCGATCTGCTGACGATCGTCGGCACTCCTGAGGAGGTGGCGAAGGCCACGGCGGCGATCGGCGAGCCCGCGCCGCAGGCGCTCGACCTGGACCGGCAGACGATCGACTACCGGCGGATGTTCGTCTCGAACTGGAAGCTGGTGGGCAGGCCGCTGCGGGAGCTGGATCTGCCCCGCCGCCACGGCGCGGTGATCACCAGGGTGCGCCGCGGCGACAACGACCTGCTCCCCCGCGGGAGCATGGCGCTGCAGCTCGGCGACCGGGTGCGGGTGGTAGCGCGCCGCGATCGGATGGAGGCGCTGAGCCGCTACTTCGGCGACTCCTACCGCGAACTCTCGGAGGTTGATGTCGTCTCGCTGGGCCTCGGCATCGCCTTGGGGCTGCTCCTCGGCATGGTGCCGATCCCGCTGCCGGGCGGCGTGAGCTTCACCCTCGGCTTTGCGGGCGGGCCGCTGCTGGTGGCGCTGCTGCTCGGCTGGCGCGAGCGGAGCGGCCCGATCATCTGGAGCCTCCCCTACAGCGCCAACCTGACGCTGCGGCAGGTGGGGCTGACCCTGTTCCTGGCAGGGGTGGGCACGCGCTCGGGCTACAGCTTTGTGCAGACGATCGCCCAAGGCAGCGGGCTGACGATCTTCCTTGTCGGGGCGCTGATCACCTGCCTCACCGCCGTGACGCTGCTGGTGGTGGGCCACCGGCTGCTGAAGATCCCGATGACGCTGCTGATCGGCATGCTGGCCGGGATGCACACCCAGCCTGCGGCGCTGGCCTTCGCCAACGAGCAGACTGGCGACGAGCTGCCGAACCTGGGCTACGCCGCGGTGTACCCCATCGCGACGATCGTGAAGATCCTCTGCGCGCAGCTACTGCTGGCGCTGCCAACGTAGCCATGCAGCTCGGCAGAGCGCTCAGCAGGCTAGAGAGCCAGCTGCGTACTGTAGAGCTCGGCATACAGCCCGTTCAGGGCGATGAGCTCCTCATGGGTGCCTTGCTCCTCGATCCCGCTTCCGGATAGCACAACGATTCTGCGGGCGCTCCTTACCGTTGATAAGCGATGCGCGATCACAATGGTGGTGCGGTTGTGGGTGAGGCGCTCCAGCGACGCCTGTACTGCCTGCTCGCTGACATTGTCGAGCGCGCTGGTCGCCTCGTCAAAGATAATGATCGGCGGATCTTTGAGGAACACGCGGGCAATACTCAGGCGCTGCTTCTGCCCTCCTGAGAGTTTGACGCCTCGCTGCCCGATCTCTGTGTCGTACCCCGCCGGCAGCCTGATAATAAACTCATGAGCGTGGGCCTGCTTCGCAGCCTCAACGATCTCCTCCATCGAGGCGTCAGGCCGCCCGTAGCGAATATTGTCGGCGATGGTGCCGGCGAAGAGATAGACATCTTGCTGCACGATGCCGATGTTCCTTCGTAGTGAGCGCAAGGAAACATCCTTGATATTGTGGCCGTCGATCAGGATCTCGCCGTCGCTCACCTCGTAGAAGCGCGGGATCAACGAGCAGAGGGTTGTTTTGCCGGCGCCCGAGGGGCCCACTAGTGCCACATAGTCGCCAGGACAGATGGTGAGCGAGATGTTTTTCAGGGCGTAACCGGCGGCTTGCTTATATTTGAAGCTGACATTGCGGAACTCGATCATGCCCTGAACAGCAGTGAGCTCAACTGCATCTGCTGAGTCCTGGATGTCAGGCTCGAGCTCGAGCAGATCCATAAAGCGGTGAAAGCCGGCGTTCCCTTCCTGGTACAGCCTGGCAAAGTTGACCAACCGTTGGATCGGCTCGACGAGAATACCAACACACAGGATATACGTCAGCAGATCGGCCAGATCAAGCGAGGCATGCACGATCGCGATGCCGCCGAAGACGATGACGGTAATCGTGATCAGCTGCATGAACACAAGCATCCCCTCATAGAAGATCGCCTCGCTTTTGTAGCCTGCCCTTCTGCTTTCGAGGAATCGATTATTTTCGTGGGCAAACTTGCGCTTCTCGATCGCCTCATTGGTAAACGACTTGACCACCCTGATACCTGCAAGGGCCTCCTCAACTTGTGTGTTGATATCGCCGATCCGTTCCATGCTGGCGCGCAGCGCGGCATTCATTTTCCTATTGAAGTAGAATGCGAAGGCAGCCATCACGGGCACGAAGAGGAAGATGACGATGGTCAACTCAACATTGACATTAAAGAGGATGGTGAGCACACCCAGCAACTTCAATACTGCGATCGCCATATCTTCCGGGCCATGATGATAGAGCTCCGAGATCGATAAGAGATCATGGGTGATCCGCGCCATCAACTGGCCGGTCTTTTGCTCATCATAGAAGCTGAACGGCATATTCTGATAATGATCGAAGAGCTCGCTGCGCATATCGCGCTCCATCATCGCTCCCATCATATGGCCCTGATAATCTACGAATGTGTTGCACAGGGCATGAACAGCGACCAGCCCCAGCATGAGAGCGCCCATGCCGTAGATCTGGCTGAGCGAGTTCGATAGATCCCCCGCCAGCACCACTTTTGTGATATAGCTGGCGCATAAGGGGAGGAGCAGCGTAACCGCCGAGACAATAAAGGCGCAGAGCAGATCGAGAAACAGCAACCAGAGATATGGCCTATAGTAGGAAAAGAACTTCCGGGCCCGAGCATTCATCAAGGCTCTCCTGGCACACCAAGGCAGAATAAGACTAGCGACCAACCAGCGCGAGCGTGGCCGCACCATGAACGAGCGGCCGGGGAGGACAGATCCCTGGCCGCTAAAAGCGAGCGGCCACGGGCGAAGCGATCCCGTAGCCGCAGTCTTGAGAAGCTTACGGCCAGGGGCGTGGGGCACCCCTGGCCGTATATGCGCTCCTCCAGGAAGAACGAGCACTGGCCATGCAGCAGGCGCTGCGGCGCAGCCGAACGGCGCGCCAGCGCACTGCTACACAACTATGCACGCTGCTGATTGCCGCGGCGCTAGGGCCGGCATGCTGGAGGGTACCGGCGCCCCGTTGGGCCGCCCGGACGCCTCACAGAGAGCAGCGATCGTTCACTAAACCTGGAGGGCACTCTGCTGGTTAGAAGGCGCACTCCACACGCGAGGAGGCCAAGCCGCAGGTTCGACTGGCCAACTCAAGCAGATTGTGGATGGACATAGCCATGACGCGCCTCCTGAAGAGCTCCAACACACAGCCAGAGCGTATCACGCAGGGCAACAGGTGTCAACTCGGCCATGAGATGGATCGAGCGCGTTACGGCGGCGTGGCACGCCGGGGAGATGGGCGGCATGCCTACGTCGTGTCAACGCCCGCAGCGGGCGCTGCCGCCCCCACACCCCCGCTCAGAGTTTGCGACACGCTGCCGCGGGGCGCTGCCCCGAACCAGTACCACCTGCCTGCGCGCCCGCTACCGGCCACAGCAACAGCCAGCCCACTCGCTTCGCGTCTTCAGTTTCGCGCCTTTGTTTCGCGTCTTCCCTTTCGCTGATTCACGCTTTCGTTTCGCGTCATTCGCCCCGTTTCGCGTCATTCGCGATCCAAACGCCCACCACCCCAAGCCGCAGCTAGTATCAGCCCTTGGCCCAAGCCGTAGGCGAGTACGGACTACGGACTACGGCCACTAGAGCGGCACCTCGACGATCTCAGTGGTCAGGGCGCCTCCGTCGATCGTGACGATGCGATAGTGGGGCGACTGCAGACAGCGCAGCAGTTCGCCCTCCGCAAGCGTAAACTGAAAGCATGTCGAGCGGAGGCCGTAGACGGGCACCCCGGCGAAGCTGCGCTCGTAGGTGGCGTGGCTATGGCCGGCGAGGATCGCGAGCGGCTCCCGCCCGGCGAGCAGCTCGGCGAAGGCGGCCAGATCGTCGGCGATCAACTCGTCGATGGGACCGAGGCCGATCGGCGTGATGTGATGGTGCATCAGCAGCACAGTCGGCCCGGCGCCCAAGGCCTCTTTCAGGAAGGCGGCCAAATC
>DAOUGF010000282.1:0-4539 GCA_034429295.1 Chloroflexaceae bacterium | reverse complement strand
CGGCGAGGCGGGCGAGCCGCTCGAGGGCGGCGGCGAGCTCGGGTGGCGGGTCGGAGGCCCGGCGCCCCAGCAGGTTAGCGATCCGTCCTCTTGCCACGTCGTCCTCCCTGGCGCGCGATGCCCTGGCCCTCGCGGAGCGCCTCGTTCAGCAGCCAGTTTAGCATGCCTGGGCTGGCCGCGGCCTGCTCCCACTCGTCGCGGATGCCGGCGCAGATCGCGCGAGTGGGGCCGCTCGGCGGCCCGATCGCCTCCACGATCTGCGCCAGGCAGACCTCAAGCTCCTCCGGCTCGGGGTCGTACGCCACGAGCATATCGAGCACCCGGCGCTTCAGCTCGAGGCCGGCCAGATCGGCCTGCTGGTCGCGGGCCCGCTTGCGGGGCAGCAGGTCGCCCGAGGCGAGCAGGAAAAGGGCCATATCGGCGGGGCGCAACTCGCTCATGGCTCTTCTGCCGCGAACACCTTGCTCTTCGGTACCACGCCACCCGCGGGGATGTTCGTGCCCGAGGCGCCCGGGCCGCCTCCACGCGGGCGCCCTGCCTCGGGCGAGCAGGCGGCGAGCAGCGCGACGAGCAGCGCTCCGAGCGCCACCTGTATCAGCCGTCGCTGTCGTGCCCTCATGATCCCTCCCCTATAGCCCGGCGAAGCTCAGCAGGTCGAGCTCCGGCAGTTGTTCGCCGGCGAAGACTACGGCGTAGCGCAGGATGAAGCCGCCGATCAGTGCCAGCACCGACGCGATGATCGGGCTGCGGGCGCCAAGCAGTGGCCGGAAGCTCAGCCCTAGCGGGATGAGCACGCCCACCAGCAGCACGCCCACCAGCAGTAAGATGCCGAAGACGCTGCCGAGCAGCACCGGCGCCATCGCGCCGAGCGAGACGAAGAAGATCACCAGCAGCAGCAACTCCAGCACCATCGCCCACCGGTCGGTGAGCTCCAGCCGGCGGATCGAGCTCTCGGGCGCCGCGCGCCGCAGGATCAGGATCAGCATGAGCGTGGAGATGCCGGTGGAGGCCGCCGAGGCCAGGAAGAGCGGCGCGATCCAGGTGCTGTCGCTCCAGACCGGCTGGTTAGTGGCGCTGAGCAGCGTCCCGGTGTACGCGGCGATAAAGAAGCCCACCAGCGTGCCGAGGATCTCGAAGCCGAAGCCGACCGGCCCGCGGTGCAGGTAGGCGGCCTGCCTGTTGAAGCGGCCCAGGCCGAAGCGCCTCTCCTCGGCCAACGCGCCGACGAAGGAGAGCCCGCTGAAGATCCCGAAGAGCATCAGCGCCCACGCGCCCACCGACATCGGCGACCAGTACTTGAACATCGGCAGGCCGGTGTTCGACTGGATCAGCATGTGCCAGAAGCGCTCCGGGCGGTACAGATCCACCACCAGCAGGATGCCGCAGATCGCCACCAGGGGCGCGGCGATCAGGTAGGCCAGCCTGGCGATCGGGCGGTCCCGCTCGCGGCCGAACAGGTCCACCATGGTGCCGATGAAGTAGGCACCCGCGGCAATCCCGCCGAGATAGAAGTAGAAAACGATCCACCAGGCCCAGTGGGGGGCGGCGACGATCCGTGGCTCCATTGGCGCCTCCTCCTAGTGGCCGTACGGTGTAGTCCGTAGTCTGTAGTCCGTACAGCTAGAGCCTCAGAAAGCCAGAAAGCCAGCTGCGGGCGGTCGTCGGTCGTCTGTCGTCGGTGGTCCATCCAGCAGCTCACTTGTGGAAAGTTGTCCTAATCCGCCGCCGGAGCGGGCTCCTCGACCGGCTCCTCATCCTTATCCTCGCGGCGGTTGCGGAAGGAGAGGAAGGCCGCCAGGCCCATGATCAGTGCGGTGATGATGCTGAAGAACGACGATGGCGGCACGGCCCGCGAGGGCAGGAGCGGGTTGCTTGGCAGGCCGTAGACCGCGGGTTCGTCGAGCAGCAGGTAGAAGGCGTTCAGGCCGCCGAGGACGCTCTCGTCGGCGCCATAGAGCCGGGCCCCGGCGAAGCCCTCGCTCTGCAGTTGCTGCACCCGCGCCTCGGCCCGCGCCCGCAGCTCATCGATCGGGCCGAACTGGATCGACTCGGTGGGGCAGGCTTGGGCGCAGGCCGGCACCAGATTGTTCTGCAGCCTGTCGTAGCAGAGCGTGCACTTCTTGGCAGTGCCCGCGCCCTCGTTCTCCGGCCCGGCCATGTGGATCACGCCGAAGGGGCAGGCCGCCACGCAGTTGCGGCAGCCATTGCAGGCCGGCTCCTGGATGTAGACACTGTCGAACTCGGTGCGGATGATCGCGCCGGTGGGGCAGACCTCGAGGCAGGGCGCGTTCACGCAGTGCTTGCAGACGTCCGACATCATCAGCCAGGCGGCCTGGCTGCGCGTCTCGTCGAACTGCTCGATGAACTTCACGTGGCGCCAGTTGTTGGCCGTGAGCGAGCCGGTGTTGTCGTACGAGCTGCCGGTGAGCGGCCGCGTCTGGCCCGTATCGCCCTCCGCCGGCTGCTCCGCCAAGTCGGCCGGAAGGTCGTTCCACTGATGGCAGGCCACCTGGCAGGCCTTGCAGCCGATGCAGACGCTGGTGTCGGTGTAGAAGCCGACGGGGACTTGAACCTGTGCCATGCTACACCTCTGCCTTCTCGACCCGGCAGACGAACACCTTGGCCTCGTGGATGCTCACGTTAGGATCGCCCACCATCGCCGAGAGGTTGTTCACCACGTCGCCGACGGCGATGCCCTTGTAGCCCCAATGCCAGGGCAGGCCCACGTAGTGGATCCGCTTGCCGTTGATCGTGTAGGGCCTGGCGCGCCGGGTGACGAGGGCCTTGGCGGTGATGGCGGCGCGGGGCGTGATGATGCGGATCGGCTCGGTGTTCTGCACCCCTAGCTCCTCAGCGTGCTCAGGGCTGATCTCGGCGAACAGCTCGGGCTGCAGCTCGGCCAGCCATGGGAGCCAGCGGCTCATCACACCGCTGAGGTGGTGCTCGGTGAGGCGGTAGGTCGAGAGGATGTGCGGGTAGTCGGGCGAGCCGACGGGCGCCAGCCGCTCCTCCGGCTCCCAGATCTTGGTGAGTGGGTTGGCCTGCTGGCCGTAGACAAGATTCTCCACCGGCGACTCGAAGGGCTCGTAGTGGGTTGGCAGCGGCCCGTCCACCAGGCCGCTCGGCGCGAAGAGCCAGCCCTTGCCGTCGGCCTTCATGATGAAGGGCGAGGCGCCGTCGTGGAAATCGAGCCCGACGCCGCCGGGCACGGCTTGGGCGGTGGGCGGCTTGGTTGCCGGGAAGTCCGGCACATCCAGGCCCACCCAGCGGCCCATGATCGGGTTGCCCTCGGCGTCAACGCCGCCATCGGCGCTCGGGTCCCAGTAGACATAACCTCTGGCGGTGCCGTCGCCGAACTGCTGGGCCAGGCGCGCCTCCTTCGGCCAGGGGTTGCCCGCCGGATCAGCCGAGGCGCGGTTGTACATCTGGCGGCGGTTGGCGGGCCAGGCGAAGCCCCAGCCGAGTGAGACCCAATCGTCGGGGACGCGGGCGGCGGCCTTATTCACGCCCCCGGCGAAGACGCCGGAGTAGATCCAGCTGCCGCAGGCGGTGCTGCCATCGTCCTTCAGATCGGCGAAGCTGGCGAGCGGCTGTCTGTCGGCCCATGTGAAGCCGTTGACCTCCGCCAGAACGCGGGTGGCCGATGGCTCGTCGAGGATGCGCCAGCCGTGGGCGCGATTCTCTTCCTCGTCCAGGTAATCCCAGGTGAGGTTGAGGAAGCCCTGGTCGCGCTCCTCGGTGCTGCCGGCGTAGAGCTCCTTGAGCCGCCTGCCGAGGTGGTAGGTGAACCAGAGATCGCTGCGAGCGTCCTCCGGCGGGTCCACAGCCTTCTCATGCCACTGGATGAGGCGCTGGGTGTTGGTGAAGGAGCCGTCGATCTCGGCGATCGACGCGGAGGGCAGGAAGAAGACCTCGGTCTGGATGTCGGCGGGGTTGAGCTCGCCGCTGCGCACCTCGGGGCTGTCCTTCCAGAAGGAGGCTGTCTCCGTCTCGAAGAGATCGCGCACCACCAGCCACTCCAGCTTGGCGAGGGCGCGGCGCTGGAAGCCGGCGTCCTGCCCGCCCACAGCGGGATTCTGGCCGAGGGCGAACATGCCTTTGACCTTGCCCTCGCTCATGGCGACGAACATCGGCATGTGGCTGTGGTCGCCGGTGATTTTCGGCAGCCACTGGTAGCCGAACTCGTTCTCGGGCGTGGCGGCGTCGCCGTACCAGGCCTTGAGCTGGCTGACGATGAATTTGGGGAAGTTCGACCAGTAGGCCGTGGGGGAGACCTCGGTCTCGATATAGTCGCCGAGGGTGTCGTGGTTGCGGTTGGCGTTGGGCGTGTTCAGGTAGCCGGGGTGGATGTTGTAGAGCGTGGCGATATCGGTGGAACCCTGGATGGTGGCGTGGCCGCGCAGGGCGAGGATGCCGCCGCCGGGCCGGCCAATGTTGCCGAGCAGCAGCTGCACCAGGGTGGCGGTGCGGATCAGCTGCACGCCGGTGGTGTGCTGCGTCCAGCCCACGGCGTAGGCGATGCAGCTCGTCTTATCGGGG
>DAOUGF010000281.1:0-2357 GCA_034429295.1 Chloroflexaceae bacterium | reverse complement strand
GGTCCGGCGCTGGCGGCTCGCTGGTACTGCTGCTCCCGCTCTCGGCGCAGAGGGGCATGCAGCGATGGCACGCGGATTGAAGCGGGCGTCGGCTTCGGGAGTTCCAAGGGGGCAGCCGCCCCCTTGGCGGGGAGCGCGAGGGGCGGAGCCCGCTCGCATCTCCACTCATCGTGTAGGTAGTAGGGGTTGGGGCAGCGCCCCGCGCCATCCGTGTCGGAGCCAGCAGGCGGGGACGCGGGGAGCGCGAGGGGCGGAGCCCGCTCGCAACTCCACACACCGTGTAGGTGGTACTGGTATGGGGCAGCGCCCCACGCCATCCGTGCCAGAGCCAGCAGGCGGGGACGCGGGGCGCCAGCCCCGCTGACTCTGCTCACGCCCTGCCCGCAGGGCGCCCTCGCTTGACAAGCTCGCCCCCCCGCGCTACACTCTGGTCTATACCACACTACACCGCACCGACCCCCGCTAGGCCTATGGCGCCTGTGCTCAGCTTCAGGCGCTCTCTTAATGTCGTGGGTGGTCTATACCGCCCCAGGGCAGCTAGTCTCCCGCGATGATCGACAAGAGCAGCTCCGTCCCGTTTTACCTCCAGCTCAAGCGCCTGATCGAGAGCCAGGTGCTCAGCGGAATGCTGCCACCTCACAGCCGCATCCCGTCGGAGCGGGAGCTGAGCGAGCAGTACGAGATCAGCCGCATGACGGCCCGCCGGGCATTGCTGGAGCTCACCCGCGAGGGGCGCATCTACACCAGCGTCGGCAAGGGCACCTTCGTGGCCGAGCCGAAGATCAGCCAGAACCTGCAGGCGCTGACCAGCTTCAGCGAGGATATGCGGGCCCGCGGCCTGCGCCCGGCGGCCCGCGTCCTGCGCCGCGAGCTCTGCCCGGCCGGCGCCGAGGTGGCGCCTAGCCTGCGTATCGCGCCTGAGACGCCAGTGCTCTGCATCGAGCGGCTGCGCCTCGCCGACGACGAGCCGATGGCGCTCGAGCGGGCCCACTTCCACTTCACCGGCATGGAGGAGCTGTTCCGCGACTCGATCGACGGCTCGCTCTACGAGCTGCTGCGCGAGCGCTTCCAGATCGTCCCGACGGAGGCCATCCAGGAGTTCGAGGCCCGGCTCGCTACGCCGCCGGAACAGGAGTTGCTGCGGATCGGCGCAGGCGCTCCCGTGCTGACGATCGCCCGCACCACCCTCGACGAGCAGCGGCGCCCCTTCGAGTTCGTCCAGGCGATCTACCGGGCCGACCGCTACCGCTTTGTGGCCCGGCTCGTGCGCGAGGGAGAGCGATGAGCGAGCGCCTGCGGAACCTGGCGGGGCAGAGCCTGATGCTCAGCTTCGATGGGCAGCGGCTCATGCCCGAGCTCGCCGACCTGCTGGCCCGCACCCGCGCCTGCGGCGTGATCCTCTTCGCCCGCAACATCGCCGGCCCCGCCCAACTCCAAGAGCTCTGCGCCGGCCTGCAGGCCCACGCCGCGGCTATCGGGCTCCCGCCGCTACTGATCGCCATCGACCAGGAGGGCGGCACGGTGAGTCGCCTGCCCGAGCCCTTCGTGACGCCGCCGAGCCAGCAGGCGCAGGCCGTGGCCGGCGCGGAGGCCGCCTACGCCGCTGCCCGCATCAGCGGCGCCCAGCTGCGGGCCTGCGGTGTGAATGTGAACTTCGCCCCTGTGCTCGACGTGAGCCTTAACCCCGCCAACCCGGTGATCGGCATCCGCGGCTTCGGCCCCGAGGTCGCCACTGTGACCGAGTGCGGCCTTGCCGCGCTGCGTGGCTACCGCGAGACGGGCGTGATCGCCACGGTGAAGCACTTCCCCGGCCACGGCGATACGACGGTGGACTCCCACCACGGTTTGCCGGTGGTGCCCCACGAGCTCGCCCGACTGGAGGCGGTGGAGTTGGCGCCGTTCAGGGCAGCCTTCGCCGCCGGCGCCCCCGCCTTGATGGTGGCCCACGTGATTTTCTCGGCTCTGGACACACAGCCCGCCACGCTCTCGCCGGCGATCCTGCGAGGCCTGCTGCGGGAGCGGATGGGCTACGACGGCTTGATCTTCACCGACGCCCTCGACATGCGGGCGATCGCCGACCGCCACCCGGCGCCCGAGGCCGCCGTGCTGGCGAAGGCCGCCGGCGCCGATGTGGTGCTGCCGCTCGGCGACGCCGCCACCCAGATCGCCGTGGCCGACGCGCTGGTCGCCGCCCTCGCGGAGGGCCGCCTCGACCCGGAGGAGTTCGCCGCCACCGCGGGCCGGCTGGAGCGCCTGCGGGCGGAGTATGGGGTGGGGGGTGTTTGGATCGCGAAAGACGCGAAAACTCCGTCCGCGAAAAACGCGAAACGCGAAATGCGAAGGCGCGAAAGTGAAGA
>DAOUGF010000280.1:0-4509 GCA_034429295.1 Chloroflexaceae bacterium | reverse complement strand
CCATGGGCAGGGCACAGGCCTCCGGCTTGGGGTCCAGGGGCGAGGCCCCTGGCGCGGGGGGTGTCGGGGTGGCGAATGCCGAAGGCATCCTCGAAGAGTGCGTCCGTCCCCTGACAAACAGGGGGCGTGGGGTGCAAGCGCCCCATGGACTTTCCGCCAGGAAGGCGGCCACGACGGGCCGCCCTTACAGGCCCATACGAGAAATTTCTGTGTTGCCATATAGCTTGCGGCTGATTCCTTCCGGATAGGCGTATGGCAGCATGGCGATGTGTGGTAAGAAAAGTTAAGGAGGGAAAGTCGCGATGTTCGAGCCTGCTCAGGCCCGCGTAACGCTGCGCGCGCCGACCGTTGCCGACGGACCGGCGCTTATCGCGCTCAACCGGGCGAGCCGCGAGTTGCATCACCCGTGGGTGGCGCCGCCCACAACCGACGAGGAGTATCAGGGGTATCTGGAGCGCTGCGCGCGGGACGATGTAGCGGGCCTGCTGGTGCTGCGGGCTGAGGACGGCGCGGTGATGGGCGCGATCACGCTCAGCCAGATCTTTTATGGGCCGCTCCAGAGCGCTTACATGGGGTACTATATCGGTGCGCCCTTCGCCGGCCAGGGCTATATGCGGGAGGCGTTGGGCCTCGCCCTCGACTACGCCTTTGGCCCGCTGCGGCTGCACCGGGTGGAGGCGAATATTCAGCCGGGCAACAAGGCCTCGCTGGCCCTGGTGCGCCGCCTCGGCTTCACCCGCGAGGGCTTCTCGCGGCGCTACCTGTTCATCAACGGCGATTGGCGGGATCATGAGCGCTTCGCTATGCTGGCGGAGGATTGGGCGCTGCTCCGCGGCCGCGGGCAGTGAGAGGAGGCCGACCTGCCGGCCCCGGCGCCGCACAGCCTGTGCAGGGCGGCCATCGAACGATTTGCGAGGGAAGGAGCATGGCTATGGGACGAAGACTGTTGCCGGCGCTCGCGCTGGCGCTTACGCTGGCGCTGCTCGCCGCGTGTGGCAATCAGGGGGCGGGCGGGGCGGCCGGCGGGGAGACCACGCTGTACCTCTATAACTGGGGCGACTATATTGACCCGTCGCTGCTCGAGCAGTTCACCGAGGAGAGCGGCGTGACGGTGGTGGTGGACACCTTCGAGACGAACGAGGATATGATCGCCAAAGTGCGGGCGGGCGGCTCGGGCTACGACATCGTGGTGCCGTCAGATTACGCGGTGGCCGTGATGAGCGCCGAGGATCTGCTGGCGCCCCTCGATAAGGCTCAGCTGAGCAACCTCGACAACATCGACCCTGAGCTGCTGGGGATGTATTTCGACCCTGAGAACAGGTACTCGGTACCCTACCTCTACGGCACCACGGGGATCGCCTACAGCAAGGCTGTGTTCCCGGATGGGGTGGACAGCTGGGGGGCGCTCTTCGACCCTGCGCAGCTGGAGAAGGTGAGCGGCAGGGCCAGCATGCTCGATGACGAGCGAGAGGCCCCTGGCGCGGCGCTGCAGTACTTGGGCGCATCGCTCAACAGCACCGATCCCGCGCTGATCGATCAGGTCCGCGAGCTGTTGCTGGCGCAGAAGCCGTACCTTGCGTCCTATAACAGCAGCAACTTCCAGCGCCTGCTGGCAAGCGGCGAGTATGTAATCGCCCAAGCCTACAGCGGCGACGCCCTGTTGGCGCGGCGCGGTCTGGAAGATGAGTTTTCGGGAAACCCCGACATCGCCTTCGTGATCCCCCAGGAGGGCGGCACGATCTGGATGGATAACCTGGCGATCCTGGCCGACTCGCCGAACAAAGAAGCCGCCCACCAGCTGATCGACTTCTTGCTGCGGCCCGAGGTGGCAGCTCAGAACGCGGAGTATGTCGGCTTCCTCACGCCGAACAAGGCCGCCCGCGAGCAGCTCTCCGAGGAGCTTCAGGCGCTCTATGCCGAGGGCTTCGCGCCGGACGAGGCCACGTACGATCGGCTGGAGTGGATCGAGCGCACCGAAGGCAGTGAGGTGTTCAGCGACCTGTGGGCTGAGGTAAAGGGCGAATGAATTTCTGATCGAGCGCGGGAGCGGCGCATCGTTTCGACCGCTGGCGCGGTACAAGGGTAGACGGATCTGAAGGAGGGGCCTATGCTCCCGCGCCGCTACCCGGCTCTGCTCGCGCTGCTCCTGCTGCTCGCTGTCCCTTGTGTTGCCGCCGCCCAGGGTGCGTCGCCCGGCGCCGAGGCTGCGCTCACGCCCGATGGCCTGCGGGTGACACTCGCCTGCCCTGCACCCGCCCCGCCTACGCTGCAAGTTGTGCTGGATGGGCGGGCACCGGTGTCGATCGCGCCGACAGCCGAGCCGTCATCGCCAATAGGGCTCGCCCTTGTGATCGAGCGCTCGGCTGCGATGGCCGAGCCCGGCACGCCTTACAGCTCGCGCATGGCTGACGCGGTGATGCTGGCGACGGCGCTGCTCGAGCAGATTGCGCCAGGCTCGCAGGTGAGCCTGCTGAGCTTCGACGATGACGCGGTCGAGGAGTTGGTCGCGCCGACAACCGACCTGGCCGTGGTGCGTAGCGCCCTGGCTGCGCTTCCGGCGGGCGAGGCGGCTGCACACCCCGATGGAACAGCTCTGGCGGCCGACGCGTTGCTGCGCGCCAACAGGCTGCTTGACGCGAGTCCGGCCGGCTCGCGGGCGATCGTTGTCTTCGCCGCGGGCGCGCTCGCGCCAGAAGTGCTGCCGGCGCTTGCGTCGAGCCCGCGGCTCACCTTTGTCGAGCTGAGCGCCGCCAGAGCTGAGACCATCACACTAGAAACCGGGGTCGTGAGCGGGGCTCGCGAGCTGGTTCGGCTCCCGTTTCACACCGACGATAGCGCGGCGCTTCCTGCACTCTTCGCGGCCTTCGAGCGGCGCAGCGCGGAGCTGCTTGGCAGCGATCGAGTGGCCCTTGTGGTGCCGGCTCCTGGCCTCGGGCCTGGCCGCCATGAGCTGCTGGTGAATGGCTGCGGCGCGCCGCAGGTGGTCAGCTTTGAGGCACCGGCCGCCGTGCCAATGCAGGCCGTCTGGCTGGCGGCCGCGTTGCCGGCGCTCGGCCTGGGGTATGGTCTATGGCGGCGTTACAGACGGGCGGCAAGCCTGCGGGCAGGCGCGGAGCCAGCTACGGCGCGGTACTCCTCGCCGCTGGAAGTGACCACGGCTCGCCGCGGCGCCGGGCCGGCGGAGCGGGTTGAGCTCTGCGCGGTCGTCTGGGACAGGGGCGAACAGCGGGTTCACAGCCTCCTGGCGCGCCAGACCACGATCGGGCGGGAGGCCGGCTGCGCGATCCAGATCGAGAACGAATGGGTCTCGGGGCTCCACGCCAGACTGAGCCTGGTGGGCGAGGGCGTGGAGATCACGGATCTGGAGAGCACCAACGGCACCTTCGTCGGGGAGCCAGGGCGGCCGCTAATGCCGGGGGCGCCGACGCCCCTCGCCCTTGGCGAGCTGGTGCGGATTGGGCCGGACGTGCGGCTCACGATCGTGCGGGCCGGCGCCGAGCAGGTCGAGGCGCCGCTATGACCCTCGGCCCTCGCGTGGGTGGCTTCGAGCTGTTGGCACGCCTCGGTGCGGGCGGCCAAGGCGAGGTGTTCCTGGCGCGGCCGTGGGCCGCGGCGACAGGCGGGCAGCGTGCGATGGGCCTCCTGTTGAGAGGGCTGCTGGCCAGCGGGCGGCTTGACGTGGCTGCGCGACGCTGTCGGCTGGCGGCAGTGAAGCTCGCCGCTGGCCAGAGCGTCGACAGCCTGCATGACGAGCACCAGCACCTCTCTGCGCAAGCGGGCGAGAACGGGCACTTAGTGAGCCTGTACTCCCGCCGATTCGGCGGGGATGTGCGCGATCTTGGACACTGCGTTGTGGGCGAATCGGGGGCGACGTGGACCTACCTTGCCCTCGCCTACGAGCCCGGTCTGCCGCTCGACCGGGTGCTGGCGAGCCGGCGCGCCCCACCACCCCTGAAGTGGTCGTTGACCCTTGCGCTGCAGGTGGCCGGCGCCCTGGAGCAGTTGCATCTGGGGGGAATCGTGCACCACGATGTGCGCCCCGCCAACCTGATCGTGCGGGGCGGCGCCAGGCCCCACGGGGTGCTGATCGACCTTGGCGCGGCGGAGACGCCCGCGGCGCCACGGCGGCGGGCCGTGTACGGCGCTCCGCGCCATCTGCCGCCGGAGCGGCTCGCGGCGACGCCTGAGCCTGCCAGCTATCTGGTGGATGTTTTCGGTCTTGGGATGCTGCTAGACCGGCTCACGGCAGGAGGAGCCGGCGCGGCGCCAGTTGCCAACCTGATCGCTCAGGCGACCGCCGCCGATCCTGCCAAGCGCCGTGCGGCCTTTCCCTCCATAGCCGCGCTACGGGAGCGGCTAGAGCAAATCGCCACCGATCAGTGTCATCGTAGATAGGAGAAGTTCATGCCGTTCAGCATAGCGCCTCTTGGCAAGCTCTGGCTCCTACTTGTGGTGGCGTTGCTAGCGGGGTGCGGCTCGCCGGCGCCTATCGTTCCTCCTCCTGCGACG
>DAOUGF010000279.1:0-7199 GCA_034429295.1 Chloroflexaceae bacterium | reverse complement strand
CCATGGGCAGGGCACAGGCCTCCGGCTTGGGGTCCAGGGGCGAGGCCCCTGGCGCGGGGGGTGTCGGGGTGGCGAATGCCGAAGGCATCCTCGAAGAGTGCGTTCGCCCCCCGACGAAACAGGCGGGGAGCGGGGCGGCAGCGCCCCAGCCGCCCCCCAAGGGCAGGGCAGACTCTCAGCTAGGCGGCAGCAGGGGTCGCAGGGTGGCCCAGCGGGGCAGCACCGGCCGGAACCCTGCCGGATCGAGGAAGCGCCGCGGCCGCGGGTCGCCCCGCACCAGCACTGCCTCGAAGATCCAGAGGTCGTGGGCCCGCATCTGCCCGTAGGCTGCCGCGGCCTGGTCGAGCTCGTCGAGGGTGAGCGGCTCGCACTCGCGGTAGCCGGCGACGAAGGCTTGGCAGCGCACGGGCTCGAAGTCGAAGGCGAGGTGGTGCGTGCGGAGCACCTCCCAAGCCCGCGGAGCGACATAGTTGTTCTCCCAGTCGATCACGGCGCTCACCCGGCCATCGGCGAAGAAGAGGTTGGTCTCGGTGTAGTCGCCGTGGATCACCTGGCGCGGCAGCCCATCGAGGCTGCTGCCGTGGTCGCCGCCGGCCTCCAGATAGCCGCGTTGCCCCTCCAGGTGTCGCACGAGCAGGTCGTCGCCGCGAGCCAGTTCAAGGTAGCGCGCGATCGTCGCAAGCGTCGCCGGTGTGTCGTGCTCGAAGGAGCGCGCCCGGGCGAGGTGGAAGGGCGCGTCGGCTAGGGCGGCGTGGAGCTCCGCCAACCCGCGGCCCATCGCCGTCGCCGCGGCCGATCCCAACTCGCCCCGCGCCAACTGCTGGCCTCGCGCTCGCGGGAACAGCGCGTAGAGCAGCCCGGCGCGTTCCAGAAACGTCGCGCCATCGGGCAGTGGGAGCGGCGCCACCGCCGGCGCGCCGCGTGCCGCGGCGTGGGCGATCAGGTGGTGCTCGCGGAGGATGGTGGCGGCGTCCGCTCGCAGGTAGGCCCGCAGGACGAAGGCCCCGGCGGGCGTCTCCAGCAGCAGCGTCGCGTTGATCGTCCCTGTCGGCGGCTGGTGCGCCGTGAGCGCGTACCCCGCGCCCCAGGCGGCTAGCAGCGCGTCGGTATCGGCGAAGGCCGGGTGGCGCGGCTCCATCCGCGGCGCCTACGGCTGAGTTAGCAGCCGCAGCAGGCGCCCGTCGGCCAGGGCCTCGGGGAGACCCGGCTCAAGCAGCCCGGCGGCCGCATCCGGTCGCGCCTGCAGCGCCCTGACCACCCCGAGGGCGAGGCGCATGGCCGCATCCTGCACCTCTTGAGCGGTTGAGGCGCGCCCGCTCAGCCCGAGACACAGGAGCATATCGTCGCGGTAGCCCGGCAGCGTCGTCTGCAGCTCCAGTGCCGCCTGCAGCGCTTCGCGCCGCGTCGCGACCGGCTGGAGCGGGCTCAGAAGAGCCAGGAGCGCAGGGCAGCGCAGCGCGAGATCCTGCGCGGCCAGGCGCAGGCCGAGTTCGTCGCCGCGCGATGCGGCGTTGCGCACCTTCCCGGCGCTCTCCAGCAGATCCTGCAGCTGCGGCGCGATGGCCAGATCGAGGGTGACGTGGCCGCGCAGGCGTTCGCGGGCCGCGGGCGTCGCCCAGAGCAGCCGGGCCGCCTGCCGCGCCGGCAGGAAGAAGGCCCACTCCTCCGACTCGGCCGGCGGCTCGAACTGCTCCAGCCAGCCCTCCAGCGAGTAGCTCGCGATCGTTACGTGGAGCAGCCGCCCGTCCGGCAGTTCCTCGAAGGCGCTGCGGTAGCCCGCCTCGGGCTCGCCGTCGCAGATCACGTCAAGGTCGAGATCGCTGTGGGCCTCAGCGGCGCCGCGGGCGTAGCTGCCGTGGCACAGCACGGCGACGGCCCGCGGCTCCTCGCGCCGCAGCCGCTCGGCCCAGCGGGTGAGAAGATCGTCCGTGTCCACTGTCGCTCCTCTCTGCTCATCGCTATGCTACCATGCCGGCGGGCCGCCGCGATCGAGCGGCTCAGAGAGGGACAGCATGACTGAGCGTTGCCAGGAGTGCGGCGCGCCGCTGCCGGCCGGCGGCGTCTGTCGCGATTATTTCCACGAGTTGCTCGCGTTGGAGGGGGGATTCCCCGGTGTGCCCGGCTCGATCCTGCACTTCTACGCTGTGGCGACCTACAACTTGCAGCACCCCGAGAGCAGCGGCCTCACCGCCGATGCTTGGGAGAGCCTGCGCCGCAACCACGCCGACGCCCTCGACGGTAAGGCCGGCGTCGCCGAGCTCCGCGCCAGGACGCGCCGTACCGCCGATGGGCCGGCGCGGGTGCTGCGGCGCGACGGCGAGGCGCCCCCGGCGGGCCGGCGCCGCGGCGATTGGCCGCTCACCGTCGTGGATGTGCTCGGCGCCACAGCCGAGACCTACCCCTCCCTCGTCACCAGCTGGGCTCGCTCCGTGCGCGACGCGCTCGCCGCGGCCGAGAGCTAGCCAGCGCAGCCGCCTCGTGGGTGAGGATGCGAGTGGGCTCTGCCCCTCGCGCTCCCCGCCAAGGGGGCGGCTGCCCCCTTTGGCGGGGTGTGGGGGCAAGCGCCCCCACAAACCCACGCACCGTGGAGGTGGTACTGGTTTGAGGCAGCGCCCCGAGGCGGGGAGCGGGGCGGCAGTTCCCGCTAACACCCGGTGGGGTGCGGGGCGGCAGCCCCGCAAACATTGCCCATGCCTTGCCGCGCAGCTCCGGCGAGCGGGCAGGGTTGATCACCGCATGCTATACTGGGCCTCCATACCCGCACAGCACACCTCCCCGAAGCTGACGTGACTGTGGTTCGCTGGGCCCCTGCTCTGTGTGCTGTGCGATCGAGACATCGCAGCACCCTTCGAGTGGGGGCGTATCGTGCGCGGCGGGTGCCCGCTCGAAGGGCAGTCGGCGGCCCACCACTCAGCCGGCCGGCCGAGAGGAGGTGCTATGCGATATAGACTGCAGCCATGGTTGCAGGCTGTTCCGATCCAAGATCCCATCGAGCGTCGCCAGGCGATGCTGGTGCAGGTGATCCTCCTCGGCCTGAGCGGCGTCCTCCTCTGCTCCGCCCTGCTGACGCTGCTGGCGCTGCCGTTTACGCGCGGTGCCATGGCCGCGGCGAACCTCGACAACACCATCTCCAACTCCATCAGCGCGCTGTTCGTCCTCGTCCCGCTGGCCGTGCTGCGCCTCGGCTACTTCCGCGTAGCGGTGGCGATCCTCATGGCCGAGCTCTACATGCTCGCGTTCAACACCTTCTACCCAGAAGGGCTGGAGGCCGGCTGGATCGGCGTGCTCGAGCTTGCGCTCCCGCTCAGTCTGGCGGGCCTCGTCCTCGGCCGGCGCTGGCTCTGGCCGGTCTACCTGGCGAGTGTGGCTGGCGTGGCAGCCACCGCGCTGCGCTGGTACCCACTTGAGGGGCTGCCGACCAACGCGCCCAGCGCCATCATCGCCTTCGCCCTGATCGCCGGGCTGCTCGCCCTATTCCTCGACCGCTTCGGCGGCGCGTTTCGCGACGCCCTGGCCGCGCTGCGGGAGAGCGAAGAGCGCTACCGCCTGATCACCGAGAATGCCGGCGACCTGATCAGCCTGATCGACCACGACGGCCGGCTTGTCTATGCCAGCCCATCCCACCGCTCGGTGCTCGGCCTTCACCCGGAGCGGCTGATCGGCAGCCCAGCGATCGCTAATGTGCATCCCGACGACCGGGACCGCTGGCCAACACTCGCCGGCTCGGCGCGGACACGCATCCGCTGCCGCCACGCCGACGGCTCCTGGCGCTGGTTCGAGGCCAGCAGCACCGCGGTCACTTGGCAGAGGCAGCGCTACCTCCTCGTCGTCAGCCGCGACGTGACCGAGCGCGTGGAGGCCGAGGAGGCCCTGGCCCGCAACTACGACCTGCTCGCGGCGATCGTCAACGGAACGCCCGACGCCATGTATATCAAGGATAGCGACGGCCGCTACCTGATGATCAACGCCGCCGGCGCGCAGCTGTTCGGCCGCTCGGTTGATGAGGTGATCAATAAGGACGACCGGGCGCTCTTCGGCGCCGATGCCGCCCCCCTGCTCGCCGCCGACCGCAGCGTGACGGAGCGTGGCCAGGAGGAGACGCACGAGCACGTGGTGACGATCGACGGCGTGGCGCGAACCTACCTCTCGACCAGGCTACCCTACCGCGACCGGCAAGGCAAGGTGGTGGGGGTGATCGGCATCTCCCGCGACATCACCGAGCACCGCCGCCTCGAGGCGCAGCTGGTGCAGGCCCAGAAGATGGAGAGCATCGGGCGCCTGGCCGGCGGTATCGCCCACGACTTCAACAATATGCTCTCGGTGGTGATCGGCTTTATCAACAGCGCTCGCGAGGAGCTCGCCCCGGACAGCCTGGCCCACCACGATCTCGAGGTCGCCGAGAACGCCGCCTGGCGCGGAGCCAACCTCACCCGCCAGTTGCTCGCCTTCGCTCGCAAGCAGGTCGTCGAGCCGCGGGTGCTGGACCTCAACGTGGTGATCCTGGACCTGGAGAAGATGCTGCGCCGGCTGATCGGCGAGAATATCGAGCTGGTGACGCGGCCTGCCCCGAACTTAGGCGCCGTGCGAGCCGACCCAGGGCACATCGAGCAGGTGATCGTCAACCTGGCCGTCAACGCCCGCGACGCCATGCTCGACGGCGGGCAGCTCACCATCGAGACCGCCGACACCGAGCTGGACGAGGACTACGCCCGCCAGCATCACGGCGTCATACCCGGCCGCTACGTGATGCTCGCGGTCAGCGACACGGGCGTCGGCATGGATGCTACGGTGCGGCAGGAGATCTTCGAGCCGTTCTTCACGACGAAAGAGGTGGGGCGGGGCACCGGGCTCGGCCTGGCGACCTGCTACGGCATTATCAAGCAGCACGGCGGCCACATCTGGGTCTACAGTGAGCTGGGCCGGGGCACCACCTTCAAGATCTACCTGCCGAGGGTGGATGAGACGCCGGATTCGCTTATGCTGTCGGGCGCCGGGGCGGCGCTGCCGCGGGGCGATGAGCGGGTGCTGCTCGTTGAGGACGAGACGCTGGTGCGCGAGTTGGCCGCCACTGCACTCCATCAACAGGGCTACACGGTGCTTACCGCGGCGAGCGGCGAAGAGGCCCTGAGGATCGCCCAGGATGCCGGCGATGCGCCGATCGATCTGCTGATCACCGACGTAGTTATGCCCGGCATGGGCGGCAAGGCTCTCGCCGATCAGGTGTCGCAGCTTTACCCTGGAATCCGCGTCCTGTTCATCTCCGGCTACGCCACCGACGCCATCACCCAGCACGGGCAGCTGAGCCCCGGCGTACACTTCCTCTCCAAACCCTTCAGCCGGGCCGCCATCGCGCGGAAGGTGCGTGCGGTGCTGGACGCGGAGGCCGACGGCGAGCGATCCGCGGAGCCGCGCCGGTGATGGGCATCGCCTTGCGCGCCCTGGCTCCGCGGCCGGCTCTACCTGAACACCTCATAGGAGCACAATGATCCGCGCCCTGTTGATCGATCTCGATGGCGTCATCCGCAATTGGAGCCGCCAGGAGGACCCGGCCGCCGAGGCGGCCTTCGGCTTGCCCCCCGGAGCTGTTCGCAGCGTCGCCTTCGCCCCCGAGCGGCTGCTGCCCGCCATCACCGGGCAGATCACAGATCAGGCCTGGCGGGAGCAGATCCGCGCCGAGCTCGCCCGCCAATTCCCCGGCGCCGACGCGGCCGGCGCGGTGGCCTGGTGGTCGGAGCCCCACGGCGAGGTTAACGCCGAGGTCATCGAGCTGGTCCACGCCTGCCGCCGGCGAGTCGCCGTCGTGCTCGTCACCAACGCTACCACGCGGCTGCCCGACGACCTGCGCCGGCTCGGGATCGATGCGGCGTTCGACCACATCATCAACTCGTCGGCCGTAGGCGCGGCCAAGCCGGACCCGGCGATCTTCGCCGCCGCCCTGGCCGCGGCCGGGGTCGCCGCCGCCGACGCGCTCTTCGTCGATGATACGCCGGGCCACGTGGAGGCTGCGCGTCGCCTTGGCCTCGCGGCCCACCACTACACGGGGGCAGCTGGGCTGCGGGATCGGCTGCGCGCGCTCGGCCTGCTCGCGCCGTAGCGCCTCTGTATCGCTCCAGACGACGAACCTACGCGCCCACCTTCCGCGCAAAGGCGTGGATCGCCGCCGCAGTGTTCTGCTGCAGCGGCTTGCCGTGCCCGAAGCAGACGATCTCCGGCTCGAGCGCGGCCACTCGGCGGATCGAGCGCTTGTTCTCATCCATGTCCACGGTGAAGAAGGAGAAGGGCAGGCGCAGATTCGGCAGCCGGAAGATCACATCGCCGCAGAACAGCAGGCGCCGCGCCGGCTGCCAGAAGGCGATATGGCCCGGGGCGTGCCCCGGCGTCGCCACAACCGTCAGGCCGTCCAGCACCTCGGCGAGCACCTCGCCATCCTGCACCTCGCGGTCCACGGTCGTAGGCGGCAAGACTGTCCGCGGCGGCACGAACACCCGTGCCAAGCCCGTGCGCTTATCCGGCAAGGTGCGCGGAACGGGGATCTTGCCCTCGATCACGGGGCGCTCGGCCGGAGAGGCGATCACTTGGGCGCCGGTGGCCCGCTTGAGCTCAGGCAGCGCGCCGACGTGATCGGGGTGGCCGTGGGTGATCAGGATGCGCTTCACATCCGACGGCTGCCGGCCCAACTCCCCTACCTGCCGCAGGATCTTCTTGGCGGACGGGGCGATACTCGCATCGATCAGTGTGAGGCCGTCAGGATCTTCGATCAGGTAAACATTCCCCACGATCAGGCCGGTCAGCCGGTACACCCCCGCTGTCACAAGCTGCATACGCCCCTCATCGCTAGATGCTACATTGTGCTAGCCATTATACTCGCGCCTATCGTAATTTCGCAGCGACGAACTCTGCGAGAATGCCTTCAGCAATCGACAGCTTGGCCGCAGCAGGTCCAGCGCTGGCGGCTCGCAGGTAGTGGCGTTCCCGTTCTCAGCGCCGAGGGGCATGCAGCGATGGCATGCGGATTGAGGTGAGCGTCGGCTGCCGTGCAGCTTGGCCGAGAAGGTCCGGCGCTGGCGGCTCGCGGGTAGTGCCACACCCGCTCTCGGCGCAGAGGGGCATGCAGCGATGGCATGCGGATTGAGGCGGGCGTCGGCTGCCGTGCAGCTTGGCCGAGAAGGTCCGGCGCTGGCGGCTCGCAGGTAGTGGCG
>DAOUGF010000278.1:0-8740 GCA_034429295.1 Chloroflexaceae bacterium | reverse complement strand
TCGGCCCGCGGGCCTGGGCCGCCGTCGCCGCCCACGCCGACGGCGAGCCGGTGCCGGAGGCTCCCGAGTTCGTGCGGGTGCGCAGCCTCCACGCCCCTGCGTCGGCCAGCCCTCGCCCCGCCGATCCCCCGCCGCCCCTCGCCCGCTCCATCGCCGATCTCGCCCGCATCGCCGATCAGCTGGACCGGCTGAGCCCCTATCTCCCTAGCGAGCTGCTGGCCCGCATCCTCGCCGACCCGAACCGCCCTCGCGTCGAGGCCGACCTGCGGCCGGTTACGGTGCTCTTCGCCCAGGTGCAGGGCCTCGGCCAGCTGGTCGAAGGGCTGCCCCCGGCCCAGGCCGCCGCCGCGGTAGATGCCTTCCTGCGCCCGATGCAGGCCGCCGTGGAACAGTTCGGTGGCTTCGTGAATAAGCTTGACCTGGCGGAAGACGGCGATAAGCTCATGGCGGTTTTCGGCGCTCCCGTGGCCCTGGAGGATCACGCCGAGCGGGCCGCCCGCGCCGCCCTGGCGATGCAGGCAGCGATCGCAGATTGCAGAGCGCAGATCGCGGCCCGAGCCAATCTGCAACCCGCGAGCTGCGAGCTGCAATTACGGATCGGCCTCAACACTGGCAATGTCTTTGCCGGCAATGTGGGCACCGCCGAGCGGAAAGAGTACACAGTGATGGGCGACGCGGTGAACGTGGCTGCCCGCGCCATGGTTGCGAGCGCCTGGGGCGAGGCCCGCTGCTCCGCCTCGACCGCCGCCCTGATCGGCCAGGCCCTGCTCTGCGACGATCCACGTCAGGTGCGGGTGCGCGGCAAGAGCGAGCCCCTTGAGCTGCTGCGCTTGGTGGGGGAGCGCGAGCGGGACGCGCCGGCCGTCGCCTCAGCGGCGCCCCTCGTCGGCCGCGAACGCGAGCTCGCCTGGCTGCAGGAGCGGCTCGCAGCTGTCGCTGCGGGTCGCGGCCGCACCGTCAGGATCATCGGCGAGGCCGGCATCGGCAAGACGCGCCTCGCCGCCGCCCTGCTCGAGGCCGCCGAGGGCATCCGGCTGCTGAGCGCCCGCTGTCTGGCCTTCAACAGCACGACGCCGTACACGCCCTGGGGCGCAGTGATTCGCGAGCTCTGTGAGGTCACAGCCGCCGACGACCAGCCCACCCGCGCTCACAAGCTCGGCGCCGCCCTCCAGGCCGCCGGCGTGGCGGTGGCCGATTGGCTGCCGCTCGTGGCCGACCTCGTGCGCCTCGATGCTGAGGACTCGCCTGTTACCCGCGCCCTCGATCCGCAGCAGCGCCAGAGCCGCCGCTTCGAGATTGTGCTCGCGCTGCTGCGCGCCTTCGCCCGCGACGACCGATCACAGGCGACAGACGGCAGCCAGCAGGATCAGCCTGTCGGGCGCTCATCGCTCGTCCTGCTCTTCGACAATCTCCAGTGGGCCGACCAGGTCTCCCTCGACCTCTGGCAGTATGTCGCCTCCCACATCGCCGACGATCCGATCCTGCTCTTAGGCCTGCACCGCGGCCCGCTGTCCTGGGGAAGCGGGCCTCAGGGTGACGGTGCGGAGTTGCTGGAGCTCGGCCCGCTCGACGCGGCGGCCGGCGGCGCGCTGCTCGATGCCCTGGCGGCGCCCGAAGGGCTCGACCCCGAGCTGCGCGAGCGGCTGGTGGCCCGTGCGGCCGGCAACCCGCTCTTCCTCGAGGAGTTGCTGCGGGCTGTGGAGAGCGCCCCCGACGGCCTCGACGCCCTGCCCGACAGCTTGAGCGGCCTGCTGCTCGCCCGCATCGACCGTCTCGACGAGCGCTCGCGGGCGCTGCTGCGAGTGGCCGCCGTGGTGGGCCAGCGCTTCCCCATCGGCGTGGTGCAGTCGGTGCACGAGCGCGACTACGAGACGTTGATGCAGAGCCTGATGGAGCTCGACGCCCAGGAGCTCACCGCGATAGAGCGCGAGCGCCCCGAGCGGGTCCATCTCTTCCGCCACGCCCTGCTCCAGGAGGTGGCCTACCAGAGCCTGCTCTACGCCCGCAGGCGCGAGCTGCACCGCCGCATCGGCCTCTACCTGGAGGAGCGCTACGCCGACGATCTGGCCGCGGTGCGGGCCCAGTACGCCACCGACAGCGAGCGGCCCCTGGTGCAGATCGGGCGCAATGGCTCGCTACTCAGCCGCGACGCCCGCGCCAACGGCGTGCCGATCTTCCTGCTCGCCCATCACTTCCGCCTCAGCGACGCTCCCGAGCGCGCCGTGCCCTACCTGCTGCTCGCCGGCCATATCGCTCGCGACGACTACGCCAACGACCAGGCCGTACAGCACTACCGCTGGGCCCTGGAGGCCCTCGCCCCCGACGACCCTCGCGCTTGGGAGGCCCGCGAGGCTCTCGGCGACGTGCTCTGCACCCTCGGCCACTATGAGGAAGCCCTGGCGGAGTATCAGGCCATCCTCGAGCAAGGTTCAAAGCCCAACACTCAATTGCCCCCCGCCGTCGCCGCCGAGGTGCTCCGCTCGATGGGCGATGCGCTCGAGAAGCAGGGCCGCTACGCCGAGGCGCTCGAGCGGCTGCGGGAGGCCGAGGCGCTTTGCCGGGCCGATCTGGAGGCCGTGCCGCCGCTCTTGCTTGCTGCGATCTACGCCGATATGGGCCAGGTGCTGCGCCGCCTGAGCGATTTCGACGGCGCCCTGGAGATCTGCAAGACGGGCCTGGCGATGGTGCGGAACGACAGGCGCAGCGCCGAGGACGAGCGGATCGAGGCCGACCTGCAGACGCTGATGGGCACGCTCTATGCGATGCGTGGCGAGTACGATCCCGCCCGCTTCCACTTCGAGAACGCCCTCGCGGCCCAGGAGGCGATCGACGACCTCTACGGCTGCGCCCGCTCCCATAACAACCTCGGCTACCTCGCCCAGCTCCAGAGCGACTACGTGCGCGCCGTGCGCCACTACGCCGAGGCCGAGACCCTGGCGCGCAAGGTGCAGACGAAGTACATGCTCTCGAGCGTCCTGCTCAACGCCGCCTACGGCTACTACCGGCTCGACCGCTACGCCGAGGCCGAGGCGGCCTGCCGCGACGCGCTGCTGCTCTGCGAGGAGATGGGCGATCAGCTCGGCGTGGCTCAAGCCGACGACACTCTCGGCCTGATCGCCTACAGCCGCGGCGAGTACGCCGCCGCGCGGGCGGCCTTCGAGTACGCCCTCAGCATCTACCGCGCCCAGAGCGCCGCCTATCAGGAGGGCAACACGCTGGCCATGCTCGCGGCGACCCACACGGCCAGCGGCTCGCCCGCGCTGGCCCGCGCCCACGCGGCCGAGGCCCTGGAGGTGGCGCGGCGCATCCAGGTGCCTCAGCTCGAGGTGGAGGCGCTCAACGCGCTCGTCGAGGCCGAGCTGCAGGCCGCCCGCACCGGCGCACACGGCGCGGCCCGCCATGAGCTGCTGGCCCAGGCCGCGGCCCGCGCCGTCGAGGCCGCCGAAGTGGCCGCCCGCCTCGGCAGCAAGCTCGATGAGGGTGTGGCGCTGCGGCTGCAGGGCGAGGTGGCCGCCGCTATGGGCCAGCCCTTCGAGGCGCCCTTCGAGGCGGCGATCGCCCGCTTCGCCCAGGCAGGCAGCGCCTTCGAGCAGGCTCGCGCCGCAGCTCGCTACGGCGTCGCGCTGGCGGCCCGCAACCTTCCTGCGGCCGAGACGTATCTAATGCGAGCTCGTGAGACGTTTAGACAGATCGGGGCCGACGGCGAGCTCCGCCGCCTGCACGCCGCCATCGAAAGGAGCCAGTAGCGATGTCCCTGGAAGCCGTCCAGCAGATTATCGGCCGCGCCATCACCGACGCGGAGTTCCGCCAGAAGCTGATCGACAACGCCCGCAGCGCCTGTGTCGGCTACGACCTCACCGAGGACGAGCTCGACGCCCTCGAGGCCCTCGACCAGGAGAGTCTCAAAGCCTTCGCCGGCACCCTCGACCCGCGCCTCTCCAAGAGCGCCGGCCGCGGTTTCGTGTAAGAACCGAGCATGGAGCATGGGCGAAGCTGCCCGGCTTGCTCCACGCTCCATGCCCACGTCAGCGCTCTCCTAGCAAAAATCGCATCGCCCCCGGCAGCCGCGCCGCCCAGAACGACTCGTTATGGGCGGCGTCTTGTTCCTCCACGTAGCTGATGTCGTGGCCGGGCCGGTAGCCCTTCGCTACCAGTAGCTCGTACAGCTCGCCGGCGAGGGTGCTGGAGCGGGAGAGCAACGTCCGGTGCCAGGCCTCCATCTTCGCCGGCTCGGCGCCCTCGGCTGTGCCCGTGTCCAGGTAGATCCGCCCGAGGATCGGCGGGCGCCGCCCGATCTCCCGTAGCAGGCGGCCCCTGGCGAACCAGAGCGCCGGGCTCATGGCGCCCACGAAGCCGAACTGCTCGGGGAGGAAGAAGAAGCCGTAGAGGCTGATCAGCCCGCCGAGCGATGAGCCCATCAGCCCGGTGGCCGCCCGCGAGGTGTCGGTGCGGAAGCTGCGGTCCACCAGGGGCTTCACCGTCTCGAGCAGGAAGCGCAGGTAGGCGTCGCCCTTGCCCCCGCCGTGGCGCCCGTCGCGGTAAGGGGTGTACTCGTCTATCCGCGTCGTGCCGCTGTTCGGCACGCCCACCACGATCGCCTCGATCCCCTCCCTCGCCAGCGCCTCCATCGTCTCGTCCACCCGCCACTCGCCGGCGAAGCTCGTCAGCTCATCGAAGAGGTTCTGCCCATCGTGCATGTAGAGCACAGGGTAACGGCGGGCCTGCCGCTGCCAGTAGGAGGGCGGCAGGTAGACCAGCAGATCGCGGCTGTTGCCGAGCTGCGGGCTCTCCAGTCCGGGCCAAACTTGCACGTCACCGACGACAGTGTGGGGCTCGCCGCGGTGGACGACGTTGTACTGCTGCCAGGACATCTATTGTGTCACCGTGGTTGTCGGTGCCATCGCGTAGGGCCGGAGGATTAGCCGATCCTCCGGCCCTACGTGGATTCGGTTTAGATCCGGCTCGCCACCGCGTCGCCGACCTCGCCCGTGCTGTAGGTGCGCTGGCCGGGCTTGGCGATGTCGCCCGTGACGATGCCAGCGTCGAGCACGGCGCTCACCGCCGCCTCGACAGCCGCGGCCTCCTGCTCCAGGCCGAGCGAGTGCCGCAGCAGCATCGCCACGCTGAGGATGGCCGCCAGCGGGTTGGCCTTGCCCTGGCCGGCGATGTCGGGCGCGGAGCCGTGGATGGGTTCGTAGAGGCCCATGCGGCCCTCGGCCAGCGATGCGGAGGGCAGCATGCCCATCGAGCCCGCCAGCATGGAGGCCTCGTCGGTGAGGATGTCGCCGAACATATTCTCGGTGACGATCACATCGAAGTCGCTCGGGCGGCGGATCAGGTGCATGGCGCAGGCGTCCACCAGCATCCAGTCGTACTGGATATCGGCGAACTCGTCGCGCATGATCCTCGTGGTCACGCTGCGCCAGAGCCGGCTCGTCTCCAGCACGTTGGCCTTGTCAACCAGGGTGAGCTTGCCGTTGCGACCGCGGGCCAATAGGGCGGCCATGCGCACCACGCGGGCGATCTCGGCCTCGGTGTAGATGCAGAGATCGCTGGCCCACTCGCCGGCCTCGTCCCGCTCGCGGCGCTTCTCGCCGAAGTAGATCCCGCCCGTCAGCTCGCGCACCACCAGCAGATCCACGCCCTCGAGGCGTTCGCGACGTAGCGGCGAGGAGTCGATCAGGAGCGGGTGCACAGTCACGGGGCGCAGGTTGGCGAAGAGGCCGAGGGCCTTGCGGATGCCGAGCAGGCCCTGCTCGGGGCGCACCTTGGCGTTCGGGTCGTCCCACTTCGGGCCGCCGACGGCGCCAAGGATCACGGCGTCGGCGGCCTTACAGATCTCGACCGTCTCAGGCGGCAGCGCCGAGCCGGTTTGGTCGATGGCGATGCCGCCGATCAGCGCGTCGCGCATGTTGAAGCTGTGGCCGAAGCGGTTTCCTACCGCCCGCAACACCTTCAGAGCCTCACCCGTCACCTCGGGGCCGATGCCGTCGCCGGCCAGAACTGCGATCGTAGCGTCCACAAGAACCTCTTAGTCTCAGTAGTAGGTGGTAACACCCAGGTTATTTGCGGGGCGTATGCTGCGCCCACATCCAAGGTAGTGCAGGCCGGCTCGGCGGGCCTTGCGCTCAAAGAGAGAGGGTCGAGCTATGACAACTCGGAGGGTCGAGTCCTTCCTTCTACGTATTGTCGTTCCCGAGGATAAGGCCGATTCCCCGGTGCGCTGGCGCGGCCGCATCCAGCATGTCACCACGGGCGTCGAGCAGCAGATCGACGAGCTTGCCCAGGCCATCAGCTTCATCACCGCCCATCTAGGTGCGGGCACCGACATTAGCGTCGAAGTCGAAGAGATCACGCCGACCCCGCCCTCCTCGTAGGCCCCGACCGCCGCCTGTTACCCCCCGCGAATCTTCTCGAAGAGCGCGACGGTCTCGGGCAGGGGCTCCACGCCGAGCTCCTGTTCGAGTGCCTGCACACAGCGCGCATAGATGCGCATAGCAGTGCTGCGCTCGCCGAGGCCCCCGTAGGCCCGTATCAATAGCTGGTACGCCTCTTCCTGGGCCTGATCATACTCCAGCACGCGCCAGGCCAAGCCGATCGCCTCGTGAGGGCTATCCTCCAGCAGCAGGTTGCCGAGCTTGAGCGAGGCCTCCGTGAAGAGCAGCCCCAGCCGCTCCCGCTCCACCACCGACCAATCCTCGTAGAGACAGTCCGGCAAAAAGGTGCCGCCGTAGAGGCTGATGGCGTAGCGGAAATGTTTGATCGCCTCGCTGGTCTGGCCCTTTTGGAGTGCGGTGCGCCCGGCTTCTACCGCCGCTGAGAACTCGGCGGCGTCGTACTGGTGGTCGGCCTCGACATTAAAGCCGTAGGTATCGCCCTGCTGCACCACATAATAGGTGGGGGCGCCCTCTGGCCTGTTGGGCTCGATCGCCTTGGTGAGCCGGCTGAGGGTGACGCGCAGGTTATTGGCGGCGGCCTCGGCCTCCAACCCGGGCCAGAGCATATCCATGATCCGGTCCCGCGGGAGCATGCGGCCGCGCTCCACCAGCAAGAGTTGCAGCAGTTGGCGGGCCTTCACGCTGCGCCAGTCGCGGTCGCGGATCTCCACATCGCCGCGCCAGACGCCGAAGGCGCCGAGGGTGCGGACGATCAGGCGGTAGGAGGGGCGATAGACCAGGCGCTCGAGGGCGCCCTCTGCGGCCACCCGCACCTCGGTGTTGCGGTCCTTGAGCATGGCTCGCAGGGCCGGGTAGGCCCTTGCGGCGCCGAGATCGCCCAGGAGGCCGGCGATGCGGGCGCGGATCGCTGGGTTGCTGTGCTGCTCGAGGAGATTGAGGAGCAAGGTGGGGGCGGTCTCGGGGATGGCGTGGCGTAGCACCTCGCCCACGGCCTTCGGGGCGAGGCCAAACTCGAGGGCGGCGGCCACGGACTGCTCGATCACGGCTTGGGGCAGGCCGGGGAGGAAGCGGAAGCCGTGTTCCTCGCAGATCTGCCAGCCGGCGGTGAGGGCGGCGGTGTGGATGGCCTGGTCGCCGCGGCGCAGGGCGAGGGCCGAGCGGTAGAGTTGGGCGACGGCGAGGAAGAGCCCGTCGCCGCGGGCGCTCATGTCGGCCACCAGATCTTCGGCGAGCGCGGCGGCCCGCTCTGTCTCGCCGCCCTCGCCGAGGGCGACGAGCAGATAGTTCTGCAGCCAGAGATCGTGGGTGCTGGAGGCGGGCGGGGCGAAGTCGCGGGTGCCGAGGCGGCGCGTGGGGCGGCTGGGGAGCTGCTCGCTGGCCTGGGCCCGCAGGCTCCGCGCCAGGTCGAGGGCGGTGGCGGCGGCCTCGCGAGTCTGGCCGGCCCGCAGGGTGATGAAGGTCTCGATCATCTGGACGCGGGCGAGCAGGGCGGCGGCGCCGGTGCTATGGGCGGCCGAGCGAGCCCGCGCCACGTAGGTGCTGGCCTCCTCCACCGAACCTTGCTCGGCGAGCAGCAGGCTGAGGAAGGCGGCGCTGACGCCGATCACGCTCTCCTGGGCGTAGACATCGATGCGGCGATGGGCGCCCAAGGCGGTGCCGACGGCCTCATCGAGGCGGCCCTGCTGGTAGAGGGCGAGGGCCTCGATCAGCAGCAGGTTCTGGTGCAGGCGATCGTCCCGGTCCACCTGGGGCATCTCGCGGGCCTGGCCGACGGCGGTGAGGGCGGCCTCGGGATAGCCCTGTTGGGCGTGGATGGAGCTGACGATCATGGCGAGGAGCCACTGCCAGAAGGGGCTGCGGGGGTGGCGGGCGGCGTGGCCGGCAACCCGCAGGGCGGCGGCGTAGCGGCCGCGGCTGTAGAGCAGGGCGGCGGCGCAGGTGAGGGCCGCGCCGCGGGCCCAGGCGTCGCGCACGCGGTTGGCGGCCCGCACGGCTCGCACGCATACATCGATGAAGTCGGCGGGCCGGTCCTCCCAGAAGGTGAGGGCGGCCATATCGCTGAGGGCCCGCAGCTCACGCTGGTGGTTGCCCTCGCGCCGGTAGAGCTCGGCGGCCTGGCTGATCGCCTGCAGGGCCTGGTCGCGATTAGCCGAGGCAAGGCTCCAGCCCCACATATGGAGCAGCTCGGGATCGCTCTCGCGGCGGCCGGCGGGCAGGCGCTCGAGCCAGGCGCGGAGGCTGTCGCGCTGGGGCGTCTCGATCAGCGGCCAGGCGCGGCGGCGCAGGGCGCCGGCCAGGGCCTCGTCGTCGCCAGCGGCGGCGTAATGGGCCAGGGCGGCCTC
>DAOUGF010000277.1:0-3946 GCA_034429295.1 Chloroflexaceae bacterium | reverse complement strand
GGCCACCTGGAAACTCGGCCGCCCTGTGGCCATCCAGTGGGGCCGCGAGGAGAGCATGGTCGGCCATCACAAGCGCCACCCGGTGCAGATCCGCTGCCGCTGGGGCGCCATGCGCGACGGCCGGATCGTCGCGGTGAAGGCCGAGGCCCTGGCCGACGGCGGCGCCTACGCCTCCACCAGCCAGGAGGTGCTGAAGTGCATCGCCCTCTTCGCTAACGGCTGCTACGAGGTGCCGAACATCCACGTTGACGCCTATGCCGTCTACACCAACAATGTGCCCTCGGGGGCCTTCCGCGGCTTCGGGGCGCCCCAAGCCCAACTCGCGAGCGAGATCATGGTCACTCGCCTGGCCCACGCCCTCGGTATGGACCCGGTGGAGCTGCGGCGGATCAACCTCTACCGCGAGGGCAGCCTGGAGGCGACGCAGCTGCCGCTGCCCCAAGGCGTAAGCGTGCGGGAATGCCTCGAGGCGTGTGTGGCGGAGCTGAGCTCCCGCGTGGGACAAGGCGACCAGGGGACAAGGGGACAAGGGGACGACCTCTTTGCGCCTACGTCCCAAACGACGCGGCGGGGCTGGGGCATCGCCTGCGGCATGAAGAATCTGGGCTACTCGTTCGGCTTCCCGGAGCAGGCCACGGCGACAGTGGAGCTGTTCGGGGGGGCGACGGTGGAGCGAGCGGTGCTGCGGATCGGCGCCGCCGACGTGGGCCAGGGCGTGCACCTGATCCTGCGGCAGATCGCGGCCGAGACCCTTGGCCTGGAGCTCGACAAGGTGGAGATCGTCGCCGAGGATAGCGCCGAGGCGCCGAACGCCGGCTCGGCCTCGGCCTCGCGCCTGACGATCATGGCTGGCCGGGCGACGAAGGACGCCGCCGAGGCCGCCCTGCGGGAGTGGGAGGCCGAGGAGCGCCCCGCCAGGGCCACCGTGCGCTACCGCGCGCCGGAGACGACGCCCCTCGACCCGGAGACCACCGCCGGTCGCCCGAACTACGCCTACGGCTACGCGGCCCAAGCGGTCGAGGTTGAAGTCGACATAACTACGGGGCTAGTGCGAGTGCTGCGGGTAATCAGCGTCCACGACGTGGGGCGGGCCGTGAACCGCCAACAGGTGGAGGGGCAGATCGAGGGCGGCCTGGCCCAAGCCCTCGGCTACACGCTGATGGAGCAGTTCCAGATGCGAGAGGGGCGGGTGCTGACGCCCGGCTTCAGCACCTACCTGCTGCCGACCATCCTCGACACGCCGCCGGAGATCATCCCCGTAATCTTGGAGCTCGCCGACCCGGAGGGGCCATACGGCGCCCGCGGTGTGGCCGAGCTGCCGCTGGTGCCGTTCGCCCCGGCAGTGGCCTCCGCCATCCACGCTGCCACCGGCGCGTGGGTCACCGATCTGCCGTTCACCCCGGAGCGGGTGCTCGCCGCGATCAAGCAGAGCCGAGAGAGGAACCCGTGATGACATTCCCGCTGCTGAGCGACGAGCGGCGGTTGCGCCTGCTTACCCCGCCCACCGGCATGGTGCGGGCGGTGATCGACACCGACACCTATAACGAGATCGACGACCAGTTCGCGCTCGTCTACGCGATGTGCTCGCCGGAGCGGATCGCCGTCGAGGCGATCTACGCCGCGCCCTTCCACAACAGCCGCTCCACCGGCCCCGAGGACGGCATGCTGAAGAGCTACGACGAGATCCTGCGGGTGCTGGACCGGCTCGGCGTGGAGGGCAAGGGGCTGGTGCACCACGGGGCCAGGGCCTGGCTGCCGCCCGAAGGTCTGCCGCCGCGCTCGCCCGCGACGGACGATCTGATCGCCCGCGCTATGGCCGGGCCTGAGCCGCTCTACGTGGTGGCGATCGGGGCGATCACGAACGTGGCGGCAGCGATCCTCCACGCCCCGGAGATCCTCGAGCGGATCGTCGTGGTCTGGCTCGCCGGCCATCCGACCAGCTGGCATCACACCAACGAGTTCAACCTCAAGCAGGATCTGCGGGCCTCGCAGCTGCTGCTCGACTGCGGCGCCGCGCTCGTCCTCACGCCCTGCATCAATGTCACCGAGCACCTGAAGACCACACAGGCCGAGCTGGCGCAGTTCGTGAAGGGCCGCGGGGCGATCGGCGACTACCTCTACGAGATCTTCTCGGCGTACTACTCCGACCACTTCGCCCGCTCGAAGGAGCTGTGGGATATCGGCCCATTCGCCTGGCTGGTGCAGCCGGCTTGGGCGGAGAGCGTGCTGACGCCGAGCCCGATCCTCAACCCCGGGCTCACCTGGAGCCGCGACCCGCGCCGCCACCTGATCCGCGAGATCTTCCGTGTGAACCGCGACGCGATCTTCCGCGACCTATTCCTGAAGCTGGAGCGGCGCTAAACCCGCCAGATCCGCACGGTGCCGTCGGATGAGGCGCTGACGAGGCTGCCGGCCGGGCTGAAGGCGAGATGCTCGACGGCGCCCGCATGCCCAGCGATGGTGTTAGGCGTCGGGCGGCGACGGGACGTGCCGAGGCGCCAGATCTGGATGTTGCCGGCGGCGTCGCCCGCGGCAAGGGCGCGATGGTCGGGCGAGAAGGCTAAGCTGCGCACAGGGCGCCCCGGGCCTTCGAAGGTGCCGGCCGGCACGCCCTTATCAGTGTGCCAGAGCTGGATGGTGCCCGTGTCGCCCGCGCTGGCGAGGAGTTGCCCATCGGCGCTGAAGGCGAGGCTCAGGGCAGGGGCGCCGAGGATCACGGTCACGGCTGGGTCGGCGCTGTCGCGCTCGAGATCGGCCAGGCGCCAGAGGCGCAGGCTGCCGTCGTCGGCGGCCACGGCTACGAGATCGGGGGCGAAGGCGATCGTCCGCGGGCGGCTGTGGAGGCCGCGCAGCACGCGCCAGAAGCGACCGCCGGGCGGCTCGTCTGCCCCGGAGAGGCGCCAGAGCTGCACGGTGCCCTCGCCGTCCGAGCAGGCGAGAAGCCGGCCATCGGGCGAGAGCGCTGCGCCCTGGAGCATGCCCTGGGTCTGCAACAGGACGCCCGGTGCGCCGCTGTCGGGGCGCTGGGCGCGCACGGTGCGGTCGCCGGAGAGCGAGAGCAGGCGGCCGGCGCTGTCGAAGGCGAGGCTGCGGATGGCGTCCTGGTGGTCGGCGCGGCGCGTGCGCTGGGGGGCGTCGAGGTCGAGACCGTAGACGGCCAGGGAGCCGTCGCTGGCGCCCACAGCCAGTTGGGCGCCGTCCGCGCTGAGGGCCAGGCTGGTGACGCGGCCGCTGAGCGGGCGCAGCGCTGCGAGCCGGGCCCCGTCGGCGCTGCTCCAGGCGATCAGGCGCTCGTCCTCACCGATCGTGACGAGGGTGGCGCCCGAGGAGCTGAAGGCCACGCCGACCACAGGCGCGCTGTGGCCGCTGAGAGTATGGAGCAGAGAGCCGTCGCTGGTGCGCCAGAGCCGCGCCGTGTGGTCGCCTGCGGCGCTGGCGAGGGTGGCGCCGTCGGGGCTGAAGGCGATGGCCTCCACGGGACCGCTATGGCCCTCCAGAGAGTGGCGAGCAGTCCAAGTTGTGGTCTCCCACAGGCGCACGCTGCGGCCGCGGGAGCCGGCGGCGAGGAGAGCCCCGTCGGGACTGAAGGCGACGGCCTCCACGGGGCCGCCGTGGCCGGAGAGCGTCTGGAGGCGGGCGCGGTCGAAGGTGCGCCAGACGCGCACGGCGCGGTCGGCGCCGCCTGCGGCGAGGAGGGCGCCGTCGGGGCTGAAGGCCACGCTCAGCACCTCGTCGCCGGTGTTGGGGAGCACGGCGAGCAGCGCGGGGGGCTGGGCGTCGTCGCCGGTGCGCCAGAGGCGGATGCTATGGTCGCGGCTGCCCGAGGCGAGGGTGCGCTCGTCAGGGGCGAAGGCGAGGCCGCTGACGGCATCGCTGTGGCCGGCGCAAACGCCTCGCAAGCTCCCGTCCGCGAGATCCCAGAGGAAGATCTGTACTCCTGCCGCGA
>DAOUGF010000276.1:0-6186 GCA_034429295.1 Chloroflexaceae bacterium | reverse complement strand
TAGTCCACGGTAGCCGCCAAGTCGTCGGCCTCGCCCGCCGGCCGCAAATCCAGGTGCAGGGTCACGTCCACCACAAAGCGCTGCCCGAGAGTGTTCTCTTCAGGAAGCGTCCCGTGGTAGCCGAAGAAGACCATGCCCTCGAGAATGATCTTATCGCTCTCCATCTAGCCTCGCTTTTTCGCGTCTTCAGTTTCGCGCCTTCGCGCCTTCGTTTCGTGTTTTAAGCGCTGC
This sequence comes from Chloroflexaceae bacterium, assembly GCA_034429295.1. Lineage (GTDB taxonomy): Bacteria > Chloroflexota > Chloroflexia > Chloroflexales > Chloroflexaceae > OHK40. The sequence goes on along the minus strand of DAOUGF010000276.1, from coordinate 5,955 downwards.
GCGCCACTTCGTAACGCTTCACTTCACGTATTTCGCGATCCAAGCCGCTCCGCCATCACCCCATACATCAGCGGGATCGCCGGCACATCGTCCGGCTGGCGCCAACGCCGCTCCCCTGCCGGCTCCATGCGCTCGAAGGGCCGCTCGCCGTTCACATAGGTGAACTCCCGCAGCGCCCGCAGCACAAGCCCGGCGCCGGCCAGGGCGCTCACCACCTCGCCCACGCCCCAGCGGAAGAGATGGCACGGCTCAGGATTGACGAAGCCGGCCACACCTTCAGCGAAGCCGCCGGGCGAGAGGCCGCCGCCCGCCGCACCCACATAGTCGCCCACGCCGTCGAGGGTGAGCAGGGTGCCGCCCGCCGGGTAGCTGTGGGCCAGCCGCCAGTTCGCGTCGAACATATTCGACGCCGGGTGGAACTCCATCAGCGCGAAGCGGCCACCGGGCGCGAGGGCCGCCGCGACGCCCCGGGCGAACAGCTCGAGGTCGTGGAGCCAGCAGATCGCGCCGTAGCCACAGTAGATCAGGTCGTAGCTGCGGGGCGGCGCCGCGAGAAAGTCGTACACATCGGCCCGCACGAACTCGGCCGCGATCCCGCTCTCCGCGCTCAGCCGGCGGGCCTGCTCGATCGCCGCGTCGCTGATGTCCACCCCCGTCACTTGAGCGCCGAGCGCGGCGAAGCTCAGGCTATCCTGGCCGGCGTTGCAGAGCAGGTGCAGCAGCGAGCGGCCCGCGAGCTCGCCGAGCAGCGCGAGCTCCTCGGGAAAGACGCTGCGCCCGCCAGCCCGCAGGAAGGCCGCCTGGCCCGGCCGGTGGCTCTGGTGGGCGGGGACGACAGCGTTCCACGAGCGGCGGTTCTGCTCCCGCAACGCCTCCACCTCAGCACTGCTCCTCGTCGTCATCCTCTTCCACACCGAAAAGCCGCATCCACTCATCGATCTCGGCCTTGCTGAGCGGCCTGTCGTTGTGCTTCTCCCGCAGCGAGGCTCGCGGCGTGCCCATAGCTGTGAGCCGCCGGGCGAACTCCTGGGCGCTCAGCACGGGGATACCGCGAGCCTGAGCCTCGCCCGCCACCGCTCGGTCCGAGCTGACCACCAGCCACTCGTCGCGCCGCTTGATCGCCCTGATACGCCGGATCAGCTCGGCGTCGGCGTTCTCGGGGCCATAGGCGAAGCGCGCCTCCACCCCGTAGCCTGTCAGATTCTCGGGGTGGCCGTACACGCCCCCGTCGAAGACCACGATCAGCTTGCGGCCCCGGCGCCTCGCGGCGTAGCGTCGCAGCAGCAGCACCAGCTGCGCCTCGTCGTCAGGGTCGGCCAGGCTCATGCCGGGCAGCTGGCCGATCAGGTTATGGCCGTCGATCAGGATAGGCATAACCCATTGTACCGCAACACTTCACTGCACCCTCGCGTCGTATGACAAGAATGCACACAGGCTAAACAGGAGCCAGCCATGAGCCTCGATACAGAGCCCCGCAGCGCGCGGGTTGAAGATACCGACCTGCCGCTGCCACCCACTGTCCCGGATGAGCCGTACTATCGCCGCGGCGAGCAGGCCCGCCGTTGGGGCGCGCTCCTGCTCCTCATCGGTGTGGTCTGGCTGGTCTTCTCGATCACCTCCCGCGGCTCCTTCTTCGGGGTGGGCTTCATCGAGCGCACCGCGGAGCTGCCCGTACAGAGCTACACCGTCGAGCGGGTGGTGATCAGCGGTGCGAACGATAATATCAGGCTGGTGGCCTGGAACGAGGACGAGGTGCAGGTGACGGGCGTGAAGCACGCCTTCGGCTGGAACGGCGGCGCCGCCGAAGAGGCCCTCGAGGGTCTGCAGCTCGCCGTGGACGAGCGCAACGAAACACTTACGATCGAGGTGCGTCGCCCAAGCCTCACCGGGATCGGCCGCTCGCCTTATGTTGACCTTCGTATCAACGTTCCAGCCGAGATCCTCGCCGAGGCGAGCCTGGTCAGCGGCGATATCAGCGTCGATGGCGTGCAGGGCGAACTGACGCTCCGCAGCGTCAGCGGCGAGATCGAGGTCGAGGATACGGCGGGGCCGCTGAGCATCAACACCACCTCAGGCGATGTAGTTCTGGAGGACCATACAGGCACGCTTGTGGTCGAGACGGTGAGCGGCAGGGTGCGAGCCAAGGGCGATCTGGAGAACCCGCGGGTGGAGAGCGTGAGCGGCGACGTGAGGCTGTCCGGCGTGAGCGGCAGCATCGATCTCCGCAGCATTTCCGGCGATCTGGCAGCCCTCGACGCCGCCGATGCCAGCCTGGCGATCGAGACCACCAGCGGCGATGTGCAGTTCTCGGGCGCGCTGGCGAACGGCACGAGCAGCCGGATCAGCACGATCTCCAGCTCCGTCGAGGTGCGCCTGGAGCGCACCGACGACCTGCGGCTCGAACTGACGACCACCAGCGGCGATCTGGATCTGGATCTGAATCTGGATCGTGTTGAGCGGGAGCGCCGGCGCATCAGCGGCCAGAACGGCACCGGCACCACCCAGCTGAGCATCAACACCACCTCAGGCGATGTGGAGGTGAAGGGCAGATAGCCAAGTTGAAGTTACTCTGCGTTTGTGGTATGCTCCGAAATGCAGGTTGTTCGTCGTAGATGGACGACCTGCATTTCGTTGCCGATCAGGCTCCGTTGGGACGACCCAACGCAGAACAAGGCATCAGGGGACGGCCCCTCGCAAGGATGAAGACTCCGATGGCGTGGGTCATTTTGTTTTTCGCAGGGTTATTCGAGGTTGCCTGGGCGTTGTTCTTGAAGCAATCTGAGGGCTTCAGCCGGCCTGGGGCCACCATCGGGTTCGCCGTCACCCTGTTTCTGAGCATGTTTCTCCTCGCGCAGGCGCTCAAGACTCTGCCCGTCGGAACCGCCTATGCGGTCTGGACTGGGGTCGGCGCTGCGGGGACGGCCATCGTCGGCATGATCTGGCTCGGCGAGTCGCGGGATGTCCTGAAGCTGGTGTCGCTCGTGATGCTGGTGGCAGGCATTATTGGGCTGCGTGTTACGAGTAGCCACTAAACCGCGGCGCTCCGCGATGGTGCTGGAGGGCGAGGTTCGCTCGAGCCCGCCCTCCGGCGTCTGTGCTATTGTGGGCCAACGGGGCACAACCATGCGGGGCCGGGCGCCCGGGGCGAGCCACTGAGATGCGTGTGCTCGTCACCGGCGGCACCGGCTTCCTGGGCCAGCATATCGCCGTGCGGCTGCTGAGCGACGGCCACAGCGTGCGGCTGCTCGGCCGCGACTTCGCCGCGCTCGACCCGGCCCTAGCGGCGAGCGCCGAGGCGGTGCGGGCGGATCTGCGGGACCGTGAGGCCGTGATCGCCGCCTGCCAAGGGGTAGACGCGGTGGTCCACAGCGGCGCGCTCTCGGCGCCGTGGGGCCCGCAGGCACTGTTCGAAGCCGTGAATGTGGGCGGGACCGCGGCCGTGGTGGAGGGCTGCAGGCGCCACGGCGTGGGGCGGCTGGTGCAGATCTCCTCGCCCGCTGTGGTCTTCACCGGGCGCGACCACGTTGGCACCACGGAGGCCGCGCCCTACCCGCGCCGCTTCAGCTCGCATTACGCCGCCTCCAAGGCCGCTGCCGAGGAGTTGGTGCGTGCGGCGCACGACCTGCCGAGCGTCATCCTGCGCCCAAAAGCGGTGTTTGGGCCTGGCGACCGCTCGCTGCTGCCGCGGCTGCTTGCCGCCGCTCGCGCCGGCCGCCTGCCGCAGATCGGCGATGGGCGCAACCTTGTGGACCTCACCTATGTGGAGAATGTCGCCCACGCTGTGGCACTGGCCCTGAGCTCAGCGTCTGCCGTCGGCCGCACCTACCACATCACCAACGGCGAGCACATCCCGCTCTGGGGCCTGATCCGCGAGTTGCTGGCCCGGCTCGGCATCCCGGCCAAGCTGCGACCGGTGCCGCTGCCTGCCATGCTGCTCGTCGCCGCGCTGATGGAGGCTCGGGCCGCGATCACTGGCCGCGAGCCGCTGCTCACCCGCTACACCGTAGCTATCCTCGGCCGCACCCAGACCTACGACATCGCCGCCGCCCACCGCGATCTCGGCTATGAGCCGCTGATCAGCGTGGCCGAGGGAGTGGAGCGAACGATCGCCCACCTGGATTCAAGAAGGCCAGTCCATGCTCTCACTTGAGCTCTTCGACACCGGCTACTGCGTAGTGTCCGCCGGCCAGGTGCTCCGCGGCGCCGGGCGTGGACAGATGGAGTGCCACGCGTTGGTCGCTCTGATCGGCCATCCCCAGTACGGGCTGACGCTCTTCGACGCTGGCTACGCGATGCGCATGCTGGAGGCGACAGAGCCCTGGCCCTACCGGCTCTACCGCCAGATGACGCCGCTCCGCCTCAGGCCCGAGCTGGAGATCGTGCGGCAGCTCGCCGCCCGCGGCATCGAGCCGGGCGATATCCGCCGCGTGATCGTCTCCCACTTCCACGCCGACCACGTGGCGGGCCTGCGGGACTTCCCCACAGCCACGATCGTCGCCTCGCAGGCCGCTCTCGACCACCTGCCCGGGCGCCGCGGCTTCGCCGCCCTGCTCCGCGGCTACCTGCCGGCCTTGCACCCGCCAGACCTGCGCCGGCGTGCCCAGCCGCTTCCGCCGTTCCGCGGCGCGCCCCTACCGCACCTCGGGCCGACCTACGACTTCTTCGGCGACGGCTCGCTGCTGCTGGTGAGCCTGCCAGGGCACGCCAGAGGGCAGATCGGCGCCCTCGTCCAGACGAAGGAAGGACCGACGCTACTGGCGGCCGACGGCGCCTGGACGCGCCGCTCGATCCGTGAGCGCCGCCCGCCCTCCCGGCTCACCCACCTCATCGTTGACGACCCGCGAGCGATGCTCGCCACCCTCGACGCCCTCCACGCCTTCAGTCACGCCAGGCCCGACGTGCGGATCGTGCCGACCCACTGCCCCGAGGCCTATGATGAATGCATCCTGCCAAATGCAAGAGCCGCGCACGGAGCGTAGCCCTTTGCAGGTTGGATGCTGCATGTTGCACTCGCAATGCACGTAGCCCTCCTCGCCCTTGGCTCCCGCGGCGATGTGCAGCCCTTCGTGGCCCTGGGGCTGGCGCTGCAGGCCCGCGGTCATAGCGTGCGGCTGCTGGCGGCGCCCGACTTCGCGCCGCTCGCCGCCGCGTACGGGGTGCCGTTTGCGGCCATCGGCGGCTCGATCAACGCACTCATGGATCGCACCCTGGTCTACGACGCCCTCGATGCCGCAGCCGCCCACCGGCTGCCCCTCGCCTTCGCCAGGCGCTTCGTGGCCCAGGTGGCCGCCTATGTGCCGGGGCTCGCCGCCGATACGCTGGCCGGCTGCGCCGGCGCCGACCTGATCGTCGCCAGCACCCTCGGCGTGCTGCTCGGGGCGCATCTGGCGGAGCGGCTCGGCCTGCCGCTGGTGCCGGCTCACTTCCACCCAAGCGGCGCCACGGCCGCCCACCCCGATATCTCGTTTCCCCTGGCGCCGCCGTGGCTCCCGCTCCGGCGCGGCTACAACCTGCTGAGCCACACGGCGGCCCGCCACGGGCTCTGGCAGCTGCTCGCCGGCCCGCTAAACGAGGCTCGCCGGCGCATCGGCCTGCCGCGCCGCTCGCGGGCCGGCCTCTGGAGGATGGCGGCCAGCGAGCCGCCGCTGGCCCTCTACGGCTACAGCCCTGCCATCCTCCCGCCGCCCCACGACTGGCCGGCGTGGCGTCGCCTCACCGGCTTCTGGCTGCTCAACGCGCCCTCGAGCTACACGCCGCCCGCCGAACTGGCGCGCTTCCTGGCGGCGGGCGAGCCGCCTGTGTACATTGGCTTCGGCAGCCTGCTCGCCGGGCGCGACCCGGCCGCCGTCACGGCGCTGCTCGTCGAGGCTCTGCGGCTGACCGGCCGGCGCGGCGTGATCTATCGAGGCACCTGGGACGACCTCGATGGAGGCGCGCTGCCGCCTGAGGTGCTGC
>DAOUGF010000275.1:0-2663 GCA_034429295.1 Chloroflexaceae bacterium | reverse complement strand
CGCAGCGAGCGAGCTCTCCACCGTCGCGACACGCCCTGTGAAGAACATCTCATAACTGTGAGCGGCGATCAGCGCTGCGGCCGGCTCCAGATCGCCGGCGGCGAGCAGCTGTTCCACCGCCTCGGGCACCAGGCCGTGGCCAGCCAGCCAGGCGCCCGCGCGCCGCCGCAGCTCGGCCGCCTCGCCAGCCGGCACCGAGCGGCGCAGGCGCTCCCGCAGCACATCGGCGAAGAGCTGGTGGTAGCGATACCAGGTCCGTCGCTCGTCCAAGGGCACCAGAAATAGATTGCGGCGCTCCAGCTCGTCCAGCAGTGCCGCCGCCGGCAGGCGCCGGGCGCCCTCCATCCTGCCATCTGCCCCTGTGCCATCATCGAGCAGGGCGTCGCAGAGCTCGGCGCACATGCGGTCGAGCACCGCCGTGGCGAGCAGAAACTCCCGCAGGTAGGCCGGCAGGCCGTCCAGCACCTCGGCGCTCAGGTAGTCGAAGATGAAGCGCTGGTCGCCCGCGAAGCCGTCGATCAGCGCCGCAGCGTCCGGTTTGCCCCGCAACGCGAGGGCGGCGAGCTGCAGACCCGCGGCCCAGCCCTCCGTGCGCCGCTCCAGGGCGCTCACCTGCGGCGGCGTCAGCGCGAGGCCCATCGTGGCGTTCAGCATCTCGGCCGCCTCATCAGGCATGAAGCGCAGCTCGCTTGCGCCAAGTTCCACGAGCCGGCCGCGGGCCCGCAGCCGCGGGAGAGGCAGACCCGGCTCGCTGCGGCCGGCGATCACCAAGTGCAAGTTCGGCGGCCCCTGCTCGCAGAGCAACGCCAGCCCCGCCATTATTGGCTCGGCCGTGATCAGGTGCAGGTCGTCGAGGACGAGCACCAGCTCGCGGCCATCGGCCGCCAGTTCGTTGATCAGGGTCGCCACCACCGTCTCCAGCGCCATGGGGCGCGGGCCGGCGAGCGCCTGGAGCACAGCCGCGCCGATCTCAGGGAGCGCCCGCCGCAACGCCGCCACCAGGTAGTGGGCGAACAGCGCCGGGTCGTTGTCGCCTGGGTCGAGCGAGAGCCACGCCGCGCGCCGGCCGGCGAGCCAGCTGCTCAACAGCGTGGTCTTGCCGAAGCCCGCGGGAGCGATGATGGCGGTCACAGGGCTGGTGAGGGCGGCGTCGAGCCGTGCGAGCAGCCGGGGGCGGGGCACGGCGTCGGGGCGCGGGCGGGGCGGGAAGAGCTTGGTGGCGAGCAGGGGCGGGCCTGGAGGCGCGCTGGCCAGTTGCCGGCCCATGCTGCGGATGCCCGTGTCCATCGGCTGCGCACCTCGGGGTAGCCAGGGTGAAGAGCGCTGCGCTATTGTACCTCATCGGCGGCGTAGCGCCTCACGGCCCGCTGCAGGTTGCTAGGCGTGCCGACATCGAGGGCGCTGCCATGCGGAAAGGCCACCGAGTTCACATGCAGGCCGGCCTCGATTCCGGCTTGGATCACCTCGCCGATGTAGAGTTCGCGGTCCAGGGAGCGCTCGGCTGCCGGGCCGGCCCGCCGCTCCCGCTCCGCCAGATAGCCGTGCAGAAACTCAGTGAAGCTCGGCCCCCAGACGGCGATCATCCAGCAGGAGGTGAGGTCGCTCTGGGGCGGCTTGATCTCGATCCGGGCAACCCGGCCGTCGGCTGCGGCCGCCACCAGATCGGAGCTCTGGGGCTGCTCTGCGGGGAAAAGGCCCAGGACGACGTCGGCCCCCGTGCTGTGGAGCCGCTCGAGGAGTTGGCGATAGGCGTCGGCCGGCTCGAAGATGATGTCGGGGAAGCCCAGTGCGACGACGCAGCCGCGCACAAAGGCGTAGGCCTGGTCGAGGGTGTAGGGCGCGCCGTATGGCAGGTTCATTAGCAGATAGGCCAGCCGCATGCCGAGTCGCTCGCCATCACCCAGGTAGGCCGGGATGTCCCATTTGCCGCTCCGCAGCACGAGAAAGGCGCGTTCGATCCCGGCCTGCGTCATGCGCTCGAGCAGGTACAGGCAGACGGGCTTGGGCCGCGGGCCGCTCGGCGAGGGTGCGAAGCCTACTGGCAACAGCTCTTTGCTGCACGGCAACGGTCCGAGGCGTTGGGCGAGCCCGGCGGCGGGGATCAGGCCGACGATCGGCAACTCCGTGGTCATAGCGCTCTCATATGTCTACGGCAGCCGGCGCAGTTCATCCTCCACCGCAGCCCGCTCCTCCGGCGTGCTCACCCGCTCGAGGGCGGCCCGCAGATCTTCCCGTGCGGCGGCCGGATCGCCTTCGGCGGCCCGAACCTGGCCGCGGAGCAGGTAAGGCAGGTGCCAGTCGCCGTCGAGTTCGACGGCCCTATCCAGAGCCTCCTCCGCCTCCTCGAGTCGCTCGAGCGCCATGTAGGCCCGAGCCAGGTCCACGAAGATCCGGCGGCGGCCCTGGAAGAAGGTGTACCACTCGATATCGAGGTCGTCGAAGCCGGCGGCAGCTGCTTCCAGATCGGGCAACGCGGCCTCAGGATTACCCTGCTCCAAGCGCACCGCTCCGCGCCCGTAGCGCCCCGCCAGGTCGCCCTCGCCGGCGATCAGCAGCGCCCGCTCGAAATCCTCCAGAGCCTCGTCGAGCTCGCCGATGGCGAGCCGCAGCTGGCCGCGGTAGAGATAGGCTCTCGGCTCGGCGGGCGCCAACTCGACGATGGC
>DAOUGF010000274.1:0-8757 GCA_034429295.1 Chloroflexaceae bacterium | reverse complement strand
CGCCGTTTGTATACTTGGGGCGCCCAAGCCACACCCAAGCCAAGCGGCCATAGGCCAGAAGCGGCCCCGCCTGCGAGGCCCCGTTCGGCGCGGCCGTCGGTCGCCTGCAACCACCACATTGCCGAGCGCGGGGTCGCCCTCGGGCGGATGAAAGGCGCCGCCGCACAGATCGACGAACTGCGGGGCAGGCGTCAGGGCGGCAGCACCGGCGAGGAGCGCAGCGTCCCTCGTGGGCGTTGCTGTCGCGACCTCCCTTCAAACGGCCTCTGCGCCCTCCGTGTCTCTCTGGTCAACCCCCTGACCGGCCGCTGTGTCCTCCGCGCCCTTGTGGCTTGATAGATGAGGAACGCCATGCGCACCCAGGTCGCCATCATCGGCGCCGGCCCTGCTGGGCTGGTGCTCGCCCATCTGCTCCACCGCGAGGGGATCGAGTCGGTTGTGCTCGAACATCGCGACCGCGCGTATGTCGAGCAGCGGGTGCGGGCCGGCGTGCTCGAGCAGGGCTCGGTCGATCTGCTCAACGAGCTCGGCGTCGGCGAGCGCATGAGGCGCGAGGGGCTGATCCACCACGGCATCCACTTGCAGTTCGCCGGCGAGCGCCACCGCATCAACATGTACGAACTGACCGGCGGGCGGGCGATCACGGTCTACGGCCAGCAGGAGGTGATCAAGGATCTGATCGCCGCCCGCCTGGCCCAAGGCGAGCCCATCTTCTTCGAGGCCGCGGCGGTCAGCCTGCACGGTCTCGACGGCGAGCGCCCCGTAGTCCGCTTCCAGCACCAGGGCGCGGAGCAGGAACTGGAGTGTGACTATATCGCCGGGTGCGACGGCTTCCACGGCGTGAGCAGGCCCGCCATCCCAGCCGGCGCCCTCACGGTCTACCAGAAGATCTACCCCTTCGCCTGGCTCGGCGTCCTGGCCCGCGCCGCGCCCGCGAGCGACGAGCTGATCTACGCCCTCCACGAGCGTGGCTTCGCGCTGCAGAGCATGCGCTCGCCCACGATCAGCCGGCTCTACCTGCAGTGCCCGCCCGACGACAGCATCGAGGCCTGGTCGGACGATCGGATCTGGAGCGAGCTCCACGCCCGCCTCGATCTCGCCGCCGGCCCGCCCATCCACGACGGTCCGATCATCGAGCGGGGCATCACCCAGTTCCGCAGCTTTGTCGTCGAGCCGATGCAGTACGGGCGCCTATTCCTGGCCGGCGACGCCGCCCACACGGTGCCGCCAACCGGCGCCAAAGGCATGAACCTCGCCATCGCCGACGTGAAGGTGCTCGCCGCCGCCCTCTCCGCCCACTATCACCAGGGACGGGACGACCTGCTCGACGCCTACTCCGCCACCTGCCTGCGCCGGGTCTGGCGCGCTGAGCACTTTTCATGGTACATGACATCCATGCTCCACCGCTTCGACGACGACCCGTTCCAGCACCAACTGCAGCTCTCCCAGCTGCGCTACACCGTTAGCTCCCGCGCCGCCGCTACCAGCCTGGCGGAGAACTATGTGGGCCTGAGTTCTGTTTGAGCGGAGAACGAGCCATGAGCGTTACCACGATCGGGGCCATCGTCCGCGGCGATATGGCCGTCTTCCCCCCCTTCCTCTACGAGGCCTACCGCTCGACGCTCAGGCGCGCGCCGGGCCTCCCGATGATTGAACTGCCCCTCACCCTCTCCGAGCTCACCGGGCCGGGGCCGGCGATCAGCGCCGTCACCCCCGAGGACGCCGACCTGACCCGCAACGCCGGGACGGGCGGCGAGGCGATCGGCCAGCGCATCATCGTCACCGGGCGTGTGCTCGACGCCCAGGGCAACCCCGTGCCGAACACGCTCGTCGAGGTCTGGCAGGCCAACGCCGCCGGCCGCTACATCCATCGCCGCGACCAGTGGCCTGGCCCGATCGACCCCAACTTTCTCGGCATCGGGCGCTGCCTGACCAACGATGAGGGCGTCTACCGCTTCCTGACGGTGCGGCCCGGCGCCTACCCCTGGAAGAATCACCCTAACGCCTGGCGACCCGCCCACATCCACTTCTCGCTCTTCGGCCCGACTTGGGCCTCCCGGCTGATCACGCAGATGTACTTCCCCGACGACCCGCTCTTTTTCCAGGACCCGATCTTCAACAGCGTCCCCGCCGAAGCTCGCGGGCGCCTGATCGCCGCCTACGACCACAACGTGAGCGAGCCGGAGTGGGCCCTCGGCTGGCGCTGGGATATCGTCCTCGACGGCCCCGCCGCCACGCCTTTCGAGAACAGCGAGGCGAGGTAGTCCATGCTCAACTCCACCTACGCCCTCACCGCCTCACAGACGGTCGGGCCCTTTTTCCACGACTGCCTGCTCCGCGAGGGCGCCTGTATCAACACCCTCGTCACCCCGACAACGGCCGGCGAGCGCATCAGGATCACGGGCCGCGTGCTCGACGGCGACGGCGTTGGCGTGCCCGATGCGATGGTCGAGATCTGGCAGGCCAACAGCTACGGGCGCTATAACCACCCGGCTGATACCCGCGACCTGCCGCTGGAGCCCGACTTTATCGGCTTCGGCCGCAGCGGCACCGACGACGAGGGGCGCTACTGGTTCGAGACGGTGAAGCCCGGCCCGGTGCCCTTCGCCAGTACAGGGCTGCAGGCGCCGCACATCTCCATCGCGGTCTTCGCCCGCGGCCTGCTCAACCATCTCTACACCCGCCTCTACTTCGCGGACGAGCCGGCCAACGCCGCCGACCCGATCCTGCAACTCGTCCCCGAGGCGCGCCGGCCAACGCTGATCGCCCGCCGCAGCGATGCGGACGGCGTGGCAACCTACACCTTCGATCTGGTGCTTCAAGGCGAGGGCGAGACGGTCTTCTTCAACTTCGGCGGGCGGCGATGACTGCCGGCTCTTGACCAAAGACGAAGGGTGAAGCCCCGGGGCACTCACGCGAGACGGCCCGGCACTTGCTGCTGAAGCGCTGAGGGTCGGTCGCACAGCGCCGCCACGGCAGCGCGCAGAAGTGCTACAGTGTGAGGCCCTGCGCACGCTGCGCACCTGTGGCGAGCAACTGGCCGACGCTCCAGCGCTCAGGACCGCGGCCGACACGGCGCCGGATGCGCAGCGGGATGAGGAGGATTGACCGTGACCAAACCAAAATCAACGATTCAGGTCTTCACCCTTCGACAGCCTTTCATCACCTTTGAGTCACGTCTGTGGCGCCCGGCACATAATCTGTACGAGACGGATCAGGGCATTATTCTGCTGGTGGAACTGGCCGGGGTGGACCCGGCGAACCTGCATGTCCATCTCCATCCGCGCCATGTGGTCGTTCACGGCATGCGCCAGCTGGCTGTGCCCGCCGGCATCAGGCGCGTCGAGCAGATGGAGATCGGCGCCGGCCCCTTCCAGCTCGAGGTGCCCCTGAGCAGCCCGATCGACCCCGAGCGCGCCGAGGCTCACTACACGGCCGGCCTGCTTGAGATCAGGCTGCCCTTCGCCCAGCAGCCCGAGCCGCGGGTCGTCGTGATCCGGATCGAAGGAGGTGCGCGATGACAGAGCCGCCCTTCAACGCCGGCGGGCCCGCTGCCAACGAGAGCATCTCCATCCCCAGCTCGCTGCCGATTCTGAGCCTGCCCGACGCCGTGATGTTCCCTGGCGCCGTGTTGCCCCTCTCCATCAGCGGCGAGCGTTGGGTGCGCCTGATCGACGATGCGGCCCTCTCCACACGGGTGATCGGCGTCTTCTGGGACACGACGGGCGGCGACGGCACCGATCCGCTCGCCCTGGCCCGCACCGGCTGCGCCGCGCAGATCGCGCGCCTGGCCCGCCAGCCCGGTGGCGCCGTCCAGGTGCTGCTCCAGGGCCTCGTTCGCATCCAGATCCAGCAGCTCGAGGTCTCGGGAACCTATCCCCAAGCCCGCGTCGCCGTGCTGCCCGAGAGCGATAGCAGCTCGCCGGAGGTGGAGAATCTCACCCGCACGGTGCGGGTCGCCTTCGAACAGGTGGTGCGGCTGAGCCCGCGGCTGCCCGACCAGGCGGCCATGGTCGCTGCGAATATCCCGCACCCCGGCACCCTGGCCGACCTGATCGCCGCCAACCTCGGGCTGTCCACCGTGGATCAGCAGAGCGTGCTCGACGCCCTGGAGATCACGGAGCGGCTGCGCCTGGTGCTCAGCTTTCTGGAGCGGGAGCGCGAGCTGCTCGACATCGCCAATCGTACCCGCGAGGATGTGGCGAAGAGCCAGCGGGAGTACGTGCTGCGCCAGCAACTCGAGACGATCAGGCGTGAGTTGGGCGAGGGCGACGAGCAAGGCGCCGAGATCGCCGAGCTGCGCCGGCGACTGGAGGAGGCCGGCCTGCCGGAGGAGCCGCGCCGCGAGGCCGAGCGCGAGCTCGCCCGCCTGTCGCGCATGAGCCCGGCGGCCCCCGACTACAACATCACCCGCACCTACCTCGACTGGCTGATCGGCCTGCCCTGGAACGTAAGCACGCCCGATAACCTCGATCTGGCCCGCGCCCGCGCCATCCTCGACGAGGACCACTACGACCTCGAGAAGATCAAGGAGCGGATCGTCGAGTACCTGGCGGTGCGCAAGCTGCAGGTCGAGCAGGGCAACACCAGGGCTCGCTCGCCGATCCTCTGCTTTGTGGGCCCACCCGGCGTGGGCAAGACCAGCCTGGGCCAGAGCGTGGCCCGGGCCCTGGAGCGCAAGTTCATCCGCGTGGCCCTGGGCGGCATCCGCGACGAGGCCGACATCCGCGGCTTCCGGCGCACCTACATTGGCGCCATCCCTGGCCGCATCCTCCAGGGCATCAACCGCGCCGGCAGCAACAACCCGGTGATGCTCCTCGACGAGATCGATAAGCTCGGCGTGGGCATCCAGGGCGATCCGGCGGCCGCGCTGCTCGAGCTGCTCGACCCGGCCCAGAACAATACCTTCGTGGATCGCTACCTGGATGTGCCCTTCGACATGAGCAAGGTGCTCTTCATCTGCACCGCCAACCAGCTGGAAACCATCCCTGGCCCGCTGCTCGACCGCATGGAGCTGATCAATCTGGCCGGCTACACCGAGCAGGAGAAGCTGCAGATCGCCAGGCGCTACCTGATCCCCCGGCAGCTCGAGGCCAACGGCCTTGCGCCCGCCAGCGACACCCGCGACGCCGAGCAACTCCCCAGCGATGGCCAGGATGCTGAGCGCGACACCAGCGCTGACGGCGCAGCTGAAGGGACGAGCGAGCCGGTGACGGGCGGCGAGATGCCCGCCAGCAACCTGCCGCCCCAGGATGTGGTCGAGCGCTCGCCTGCGCCCGCGCTCACCGACGACGCCCTGCGCCGCCTCATCCGCGAGTACACCATGGAGGCCGGCGTCCGCGACCTGGAGCGGCGGATCGGCGCCGTCTATCGCAAGATGGCCACCCGCCTCGCCAGCGGGCAATCGCTGCCGGAGCAAGTGGATGGACCCGATCTTGACGAACTGCTCGGGCCGCCCCGCTTCCGCAGAGAGCGCCTCCTCGGCGAGAACGAGGTCGGCGTTGTCACCGGTCTGGCCTGGACGGCGGCGGGCGGCGATGTGCTGATGGTGGAGGTGAGCACCATGCCAGGCAGCGGCCAGCTCATCCTCACGGGCCAGCTCGGCGATGTGATGCGCGAGTCGGCCAGGGCCGCCTTGACCTACGCTCGCTCACGCGACGAAGCCCTCGGCATCCCCGCGGAGACGTTCAAGGAGAGGGATATCCACATCCACGTCCCGGCAGGCGCGGTGCCAAAAGACGGCCCATCGGCCGGGATCACCATGGCCAGCGCGCTCGTCTCGGCCCTCACCGGCCGCCCCGCGGATAAGCGCGTCGCGATGACCGGCGAGATCACCTTGCGGGGCAAGGTGCTGCCCATCGGCGGACTGAAGGAGAAGCTCCTGGCCGCCCAGCGGGCCGGCGTGCGCACGGTGCTGATCCCCCGCGACAACGAGATCGATCTGCGGGATGTGCCCGAGGAGACGCGCAACCAGCTCGAGATCGTGCTCGTTGACCATATGGACCAGGTGATCCCGCAGGTGCTGCTGCCCGCGACTGAGGAGGCCACAACATCGGCCCCGGCCTAAGCGCCTTCCCGCACCACAAGGGCACAGGACGCAGACGCGCTCCTGTGCCCATCTCTGTGCCTCCCTGATCGGCTCCCACGGGCGACCGTGCCATCTCCTCGCGGAAGAGGCCACACCCCGTTGCCGGATCGATCCTGCGGGTTGAGGGGTGCTTCCCTGCGCCGGGGTGCTGCGATGCTATGCTGTCTATAGGACAGCAGCACGACACTGGCGCCCCCAACGTCGGCGGGCACACCCAAAGCCTCCTCCGACCCATGTGGCGGCGCTGTCGCCGCCTAGAGGGAGGCTCGTATGCACCCCAACCGCAGCGCTATCGCCGCCTACCTGGCCGAACGCCACGGCACCCCCGTTGAGCTCATCGCGATCAGCTCGCTCGGCGGGACGGAGGCAGCCACCGAGCGACCAGCCGGCGCCGCCCCGCCGCTGAAGTCCTACGGCTACGGCAAACCGCTGCTGCTCCGCTACCGCGTGGCGGGCGTCGAGCAGCGGGCGGTGCTGCGAACAGTGGCGCCGAACGGCTTCGGCCACGAGCGCCGCGCCGACCGCGCCGCTGAGCTACTCCTCGCCTACGACAGCTTCAACACCCTGCCCAGCCACGTGCGCGCCCAAGATATCGGCGTGATAGCCGCCGACGGCGGGCTGCGCTCGTTACCGCCCGGCGAGGAGTTCTTCCTGCTCACCGACTACGCGCCGGGCCGGCTCTACGCCGACGACCTGCGCCGGCTCGTCGCGACCGGCGCGCTCACCGAGCGCGACCGCCGCAGGGCTCACCAACTCGCCCTCTACCTCGCCGAGATCCACGCCGTGCGCCGCGACGAGCCGATGCTCTACCAGCGCCATCTGCGGGATCTCTTCGGGAGCGGCGAAGGCATCGCCGGGCTACTCGACAGCTACCCGGCCGACTTCGCCCTCGCCAGCCCCGCCTGGCTGGAGGAGGTGGAGCGCCGCTGCGTGGAGTGGCGCTGGCGGCTCAAGGCCCACCCCGAGCGGCTCGCGCAGATCCACGGCGACTTCCACCCCTTCAACCTGCTCTTCGACGACGAGGACGGGCTGACGCTCCTCGACCGCAGCCGCGGCCCCTGGGGCGAGCCCGCCGACGACGTGAGCTGCATGGCGATCAATTATCTCTTCTTCTCGCTCCAGCGGGCCGGGACTCTGGCCCCGCCCTTCAGCGAGCTGTGGGACAGCTTTTGGAGCACTTATCTCACCCACAGCGGCGACGACGGCCTGCTGCACGTCGTCCAACCCTTCTTCGTCTGGCGGGCCCTGGTCGTCGCCAGCCCCGTCTGGTACAACGTCGCCGACCAGGTTCGGCAGGCGCTCTTCTCCTTCATCAGCAACGTCTTGCAGGAGCGCAGGTTCGACCCCTGGCTTGCGGCGGCCTACCTGAAAGGCTAAGGCTATGGCACCAACACACGGCTGGGCCATCTGGCTCACGGGGCTGCCGGCCGCAGGTAAGACGACGCTGGCCCACGCGCTGCGGCACCGGCTCAACAAGCTGGGTGTCACGGCAGCCCTGCTCGACTCGGACGAGTTGCGACCGATCCTTGCGCCGGGGGCCGCCTACAGCCAGGCTGAGCGCGACGAGTTCTACCTGCGGCTGGTGCGGCTGGCCGCGCTGCTCACCCGCGACGGCGTGAATGTGATGATCGCTGCCACCGGCAATCTGCGGGCCTACCGCGACTGCGCCGCCAAGGCGCTCGCACCCTTCGCCGAGATCTGGGTGCGCTGCTCGATCGAGCGCTGCCGCGAGCGCGACCCGAAAGGCCTCTACGCCGCAGCCGCGGCCGGCGCCATCAGCGATCTGCCGGGCGTACACGTGGCCTATGAGCCGCCGCTGGCTCCGGCGGTGACAGTGGACACCGACCGGCAGAGCGTCGCCGAGGCCGTCGAGGCCATCCTGACCGGCGTCCCATTCATCGGCGAGGAGGTTTGGACGGAGGCTCGCTCGTAGGAGCGATCGCCGGGTTCGCCGACCCCGGCTGTGGAGCGCGGAGCTGCGCTTGGCGAGAAGGCCGCAGGCAAGCGCGCTCCCAACAGCGCAGATTCAGAAACCTGCACGACGCCGTAGAGAGCGGCGAGGAGGGCAATATGGCTAGCAATACTGGAACATCCAAACGCGTTGCAGTCCCGCCGGCCCAGGAGATCCGCTTCTGGATGCGTGCGCCCGCGGTGACGATCAACCTCGCTGCACCATTGAGCGAGGCGCTGAGCATGATGCGGGAGCACGAAGTGCGCCGCCTGCCGGTCGTCATCGACACCGGCGAGCTCTGCGGCATCATCACCCAGGGCGACATCCGCGGCGCCGATGTGCTGACCTCCGCCGGCCTTGACCCGCTCGATATCGCCGAGGCGCTGCGGCGCGTGAAGGTCTACGAGGTGATGAGCAACGACCCGATCGCGATCACCCCGGAGACCGGGCTGCGCGAGGCGGCGATGCTGATGATTGAGAACAAGATCGGCGGCCTGCCGGTGGTGGATGAGCAGGGGTTGGTGGTTGGGATCGTCACTGAGAGCGACCTCTTCGAGGCGCTGGTGCAGCAGCTCGACTCCGCGAGCGAGTGAGCCAGGCCAGCGCCTCGCCGGCTTTGTCGGGGGGCGTACGCACGCCCCCCGACACCCCCCGCGCCAGGGGCCTCGCCCCTGGACCCCAAGTAGGAGGCCAGTGCCGTGCCGCCGCTGATCTGCTA
>DAOUGF010000273.1:0-7766 GCA_034429295.1 Chloroflexaceae bacterium | reverse complement strand
CGATGGCCCTGACGGCGCCGATCGCGCCCACGTCGCCGATCTGCTGCCAGGAGCGCCCGTCCCAGCGCAGCACGTAGCGCTCGCGCACGATCACGTAGAGTGTACCGTCGGCGGCCGAGGCGGCCGCGGTGACCGGCTCGTCCGTCCCGAGCATCCCGAAGCGGTCTTCCCACTGCTCGTCGCCAGCGGCGGCCAGTGCAGTGGGGGCGGAGGTTGCGGAGAGCGGCGCGGGCCGCGCGGCGAGGCCGGCGGCCAGCAGGGCGAGGGTGAATAGCAAACGCAGGGCGTGCGCCGCGGGCGCACACGACGAGAGGCGGGACATTGAGATTCCTTTGTTAGTGGCTCACAGGGGAAGAGGCTCGACGCTGGCGATAATGTTCTTGTGAGACGGCGTGAGATGCGGGGCGCCGGGCAGAGGGCCGCGGCTTTCGGCTGCGGGCGGGCCAGCACCATGCGGCGCGGCCTTCGACAGTGTAGTAAGATGAGATGGCCGGATCAATCCGCGATGCGGTACAGGAGCCGTCACAGAAAGCGGTACAGGCCACACTCCTGTTTCTATTCCCCAACTCAATGACTTCACCCCTCTCATTCGGCGCCTGGGTCCGGCGGCGTCGCAAGGCTCTCCACATCACGCAGCGCTATCTCGCGGAGCAGGTCGGCTGCTCCCACGAGACGATCCGCAAGATCGAGGCGGGCAGCCGGCGCCCCTCTGTGCCGATGGCCGAGCGCCTGGCCCACTTCCTGGAGGTGGACCCCGCCGAGCGGCCGGGCTTCGTGCGCGCGGCCCTGCGCGGCTCGTTCGAGGCTGACGCCGCGCCGGGACCTCAGCCGGTGGCGCCTCGCGATGAGCCCCCCGGCCTCATCGGGCGCGCCCCGCTGATCGCCCAGCTTGAGAGCCTGCTGCGCTCGCCGGCGGCCCGCCTAGTGACTCTGACCGGGCCGGGCGGTGTCGGCAAGACGACTCTGGCGCAGCACGTGGCCGGTAGCCTGCGCGAGGGTGGCGCCTCCGTCACCTTTGTGTCGCTGGCGACGACGATGGACCCGGACCAGGTGCTCCCCGCCGTCGCCCAAGCTCTCGGCGTGGCGCCTTCTGGCCTGCAGCACCCGCTTGCTCAGCTGATCGCCCACATCGGCCAAAGGCCGATGCTGCTGGTGCTTGATAACCTGGAGCAGGTGGTCGCGGTGGGAGGGCTCCTCGCCGAGTTGCTGGTGGGCTGCCCGGCGCTGACGCTCGTGACGACCAGCCGCATCCCGCTTCGTGTGCCCGGCGAGTTGGTGGTCGAGGTTCCCCCGCTCGCCGCGCCCGCGCCCAGCGACGCGCCGGCGCCGGAAGCGCTGCCTGAATGGCCGGCGACGGCCCTATTCCTCGCCAGGGCGCGCGAGGCGCGGCCCGACGGTAGTATCACCGCCGCCGACGCCCAAGCCATCGCCGAGATCTGCCGGCTGATGGACGGCCTGCCGCTCGCGATCGAGCTGGTGGCGATGCGCTGCGCGGTGCTCGACCCGCCGGCGCTGCGCGACCGCCTGAAGGGCGCCCATGGCTACGAGCCGCTGGAGCTGCCTCGCCGTCCCTTCCCTGCCAGCACGCCCCGCCACCAGGGTCTGCGCGACGCGATCGGCTGGAGCTTCGCCCTGCTGAGCCCGCCCCAGCGGCGCCTTTTCACCTGGCTCTGCGCCTTCCGCGGCGGCGCCGCCACTGAGGCCGTGGAGCAGGTGTGCGCGGCGGCCGGCTTGCGCCCCGTGGAGGTGTTGGACGGGCTACAGGCTCTGGTCGATGCCCACCTGGTGCTGCGTGAGGCCGGCGCGGACGGCCCCCTACGCTTCACCCTGCTGCTGACCATCCAGGAGTACGCGCAAGAACAACTGGCCGCCGCTGGCGAGCTGGCTGCCGCCCGCCAGGCCCATGCCGACTTCTACCTGGCGCTGGCCCGGCAGCTGGACGCGCAGCTCGAGAGCGCCGAGCAGAGTGGGGCCATGGCCGCGATAGAGCGCGAGCAGGACAACTTCCGGGCCGCCCTCGGCTGGCTGAGCGAGCATGATCTGGCCCAAGCCGCCGAGCTTGGCGCTGCCCTCTGGTGGTCCTGGTACCTGCGCGGCACCTGGCGCGAGGGGCTCGGCTGGCTCACCCTGATCCTCGAGCGCAGCGCGCAGCGAGCGCTCTCGCTCCCGCCGGAGGCGCACCTCCACCTGCTCAACGGCGCCGCCACCCTGGCTAAGGAGCTCGCTCAGTACGACCAAGCTCGCGCGCTTTACGAGCAGGGGCTGGCGATCGCCCGCGGCAGCGGAGCATGGCGCCGGCTGTCCGCCATGCTCAATAACCTCGCCGGGCTCCATCACACCCTCGGGGATTTGGAGGCCGCGCAGGAGCACATGGAGGAGGCATTGGCGGTCGTCCGCGAGCACGGCCACACCTTCCCGGACGAGGCCTACCAGGAGGCGTTCTTCCTCGGCGGCCTGGGCGTGATCGCGGTGGACGCGGGGCGCTTCGCGGAGGGGCGGCGCTACCTGGACGAGAGCCTCGCGCTGATGCGCCGGATCGGCAACGAGTATGGGCAGGCCAACACCATGCTCTACCTCGGCCAGTTCGCGATCGCCCACCGCGACCATGTCCTGGCGGAGGAGTACTACAGCCGAGCGCTGGCGATCCTGCGCGCCCACGACGATGCCCGCACGGTGGCATTCGCCCTGGCTGGGTTGGGCTGGGTCTGTTACCTGCGGGGCGAGTATTGGCAGGCGCTCCGCTACCAGCAGGACGCCCTGCGGCTGGCCTGGGAGCAGGGGGCGCAGCGCGCCATCGTGATGTGCCTGGCCGGGTGCGGCGACGCGCTTGGCGCGCTCGGCGATCTGCGGGCGGCCCACCTCTACGGCCTGGCTGAGCGCCTGCGCGAGCAGCACCACATCTCGCTCTACGGCGTCTTCCTGGAGTACAACACTCGGGCGGTCGCGGCGAGCGCCGCGCACCACGACCCGGCCGTTTGGGCGGCGGCCTGGAAGGCGGGCCGCGCGCTCGCCCCCGACGAAGTGGTCGGCTGGGCGCTGGCGCTGCAGGAGCCGCAGTAGCCTTCCTTAACCTGCGAGGCCGCCGGCCTCCGCTCCTCTTTGGCCATGTCGCCTGGCTTTCTGAGGCTCTAAATAGAGCCATATCTGCCGCCCGGAACGTAGGGCCGAAGCATTCGCCTCAGATGCTCGTGTGGTACGAGCGCTGTTCGGCGCGAATGCTTCGGCCCTACAGATTACGGGCTACGCCGTCCAACGTGGGCCGCGTGCGCGTCGCCTGGCCCTGAGTGGCTCTACGACGCCGGGCTCGGCGCGTCGGTGGGGAGCAGGATCGTGAAGACGCTCCCCTTGCCCACGCTGCTCTCCACCGTCACCCGCCCGCCGTGGGCCTCGACGATCGAGCGGACGATCGCCAGGCCCAGGCCGGAGCCGCCGGTGGCCTGCTGGCGCGACTCGTCGGCCCGGTAGAAGCGCTCGAAAACGTTCGGCAGGTGCTCGGCCGGGATGCCCTGGCCCGTATCGGCGACGGCGAAGGCCACGCCGCCTGCCGCGCGGGTCGCCGAGAGCGTGACTGTGCCGCCGGGCGGGGTGTGGCGCAGCGCGTTGCTCACCAAGTTGCCCAGCGCCCGCACCGTCTGCTCGATGTCGATCTGCAGCTCCGGCAGCCCCGGCTCGGCCCGCGCGGTGAGAGTGACCTCCAGTTGCGTGGCTGTGTGCTCGTAGCTGGTAGCTACCCGTTCGAGCAGGCGCTCCGGCGCAGCCGGCTGTCGCCGCAGGGGCAACTCACCGGCGTCGGCGAGCGAGAGCGTGTGCAGGTCTTCCACCAGCCGCAGCAGCACCTGCGTCTCGTCGTGCATAGTGGCGAAGCGTTCCGGCGTGGGCGGCAGCGTCTCGTCCCGCAGGGCCTCCAGGTAGCCGGCGATCACGGTGAGCGGCGTCCGCAGGTCGTGGGCGATGTCGGCGGTCATACGGCGGCGCAGCTCGTGGGAGCGGGCGAGGCCGGCGCTCATGGCGTTGAACTGCTTGGCCAGCAGGCCTAGCTCGTCGCGCGAGCGCACCGGCACCTGCTGCCGCAGGTCGCCCGCGGCGATCGCCTGCGCCGCTCTGGTCATATCCCTCACCGGCCGGGTGATCAGCCGGGCGAGGAACAGGCCGAGCACCAGGGCCACGCCGACGGCGCCTACCGCCGCGGCGCCGAGGGCGAGGTCGGTGCGGGCCAGGTAGCGGTCCTCGGCCGGGTTGCGCGGGCGCGGCGGCCCGTATACGCACACCGTCCCCACCCGCTCGCCGCTCACGGTTATCGGCGTGCCGCTCGCCAGCAGGCTGGAGTCGGCAGGCTTGCCGCGGTCCAGCGGGTTCGGCGAGAGCACGATCAGGCCGTCGCCATCCACCAGCACGAAGTCGAGCCGCGCCCACGGCCCTCCCTCAGGAGGGGCGCCGGGGCCATGGCCCAGCTCGCCCGGCTCGGGGCGAAAGATCGCAGGGGTGATGCCCTCCCAGCTGCCGTTGGCCATGTAGTAGGCGCTCACCTCCTCGATAAAGGCGGTGCGGCGCTGGTTCAGCACGTAGGCGTCGAACTCGGCCGCCACAAACTGCCTGATGAAGAGCGCGGCCAGGGCGATCCCGGCCAGGCTGGTGAGGGCGAAGGCCACGACGAGCTTGGTGGAGAGCGTGCGCATCGTTGTCAGCCTTCCGGGGCGGCGCGGCAGCGGTACCCCGCGCCGAAGACCGTCTCGATATAGCGCGGGTGGGCCGGGTCGCGCTCGATCTTCTTGCGCAGGTTGCGGATATGCACGTCGATCGTGCGCTCGACGCCTTCGTAGGAGTTGCCCTGGAGGTGCTCGAGCAGCTGCTCCCGCGAGAAGACCCGCCCCGGTGACGCTATGAGCAGGCTGAGCAGGGTGAACTCCGAGGGCGTGAGGCTCACCGGCTGGCCCGCCACCGTCACGTCCCTGGTGGCCTTATTCAGCGTCAGGTCGCCCAGCGCGTAGAGCTCGTCGTCGGCCGGGCGTTGGGCCGCGGCCACGCGTCGCAGCACCGCCCGGATGCGCGCCACCAGTTCCTTCATGCCGAAGGGCTTGGTCACATAGTCGTCGGCGCCGAGTTCGAGCCCCACCACCTTGTCGGTCTCCTCGACCCGCGCCGTCAGCAGGATCACAGGGGCGTTGGAGTCGCGGCGGAAGGCCTGCAGGAAGCCGAAGCCGTCCAGGCTCGGCATCATCACATCGAGCAGCACGAGATCGGGCCGCGAGCGACGGGCCACGATCAGGCCCTCCTCGCCGTCGCTCGCCGTGAGCACCCGGTAGCCGTGGCTGCTGAGGTAGTCGGCGACCAGCGTGCGAACGCTCAGGTGGTCGTCGACGATCAAGATTGTCGCTTTCATCGTTGTCCTCACAAGCCCCGCCAAAGGCTAACCCAAGGTTTTCTCTGGTGCTACGCCCTCTGTTGCTGTGGCCCTCTCTATGGAGCGCTCGCTCGCTCTGCAAGGCCGAAAAGGGATGGGTGACGACCGGCCACAGGCGACAGACCACGGCCGGGCTGGCTGCGGTCGTCGGTCCTCTGTAGTCGATGGTCCATCCAGCCGCTCATTTGCGGAAAGCCGACTAGCCCAGCCCCGAGAGGTCGATGCCCAGATCGAAGGTCGCCGCGTAGCCCGTGTCGGTGGCCGTGGCGACGACCTGCAGGGCGCTGTCGTAGATGCCGTCGGCGCTGTTGGGCCGATCCGGCAGCCCTCGTGCCGCGTATGGCTCCTGGGTATAGACCTGCGCGGTGAAGCTGTCATCGAAGAAGAGTTGTGAGGTGAAGACCGTGTTCTCGTTCGGGTGGACCTTGAAATGGATGTGGACGGCGCGGCCGGGGTACCAGCCAGGATAGATCGTCGTGAAGATGGCGACGCCGTTCTCATCAGTCACCTGGGAGCCCCGCAGCCAGTCCTCGTTCGAGGCGCCCGCGACGCCGGAGTAGACCCCGGCCGCGTCGCAGTGCCAGATGTCCACTACGGCGCCCTGCAGGGACGTGCAGGCCCCGGCGCTCACCTGGCTCACCCTGAAGGTCAGCACCAGCGGCGCGCCCTCCCGCACGGCGCCGCTGGCGCTGTCGGCGCGCACATCGGAGCGCATCAGGTTCAGATCGACATAATACGGTCCTTCCGTCGCCTCCGGCCGCACCACGCAGGCGGGCACGGCGACTACGGGCGCGGCGGTGGCGCTCGCGGCGGGCACGGTGGTGGCACTCGCGGGTGCAGCGGTGGGGCTCGGGGCGGCGGAGGCACTCGGCGCGGCGGAGGCACTCGCGGCGGTGGCGCTCGGTGCAGGGGGCGCAGCGGTGGCGCTCGGCGCGACGGCTTGGGTGCCGCCGGAGGCCGGAGCCGCGCAGCCCGCCAACATGCCGGCGCCCGCGGCGCCGAGCAGCGCTAGCACTTCGCGCCTGGTCAGAATTCTACCGATCATGCGATCGTCGTTATCGAGCTCCATCCTGCTCCTCCCGTCTTGGCCGCGTCCCGCGGCATCTGCCTATAGCATACCGCCAGGATGTGAAGACCGCATTTAGATCTCGCGCAGAACAGGAGAATCTCCTCAACAGGTGGGCCACAGCCGAATACCCAGGTTTCGCACCAGATCTATAAAATTTCTTAACATTCTGCCGCTATGCTGACAGCGGCAATGCGAGGTCGTCTCGCACCCGAGAGTTATGAGGAGAACACGATGCTCAAGCGACTGCTGACCATCAGCGGAATCGCTATTGTCCTGGTTCTAGCGACCGTCGGCTACATGCTCTTCCGCACCCCGGCTGCGGCCAGCGGCCCGATCACCGCCATCCCGATCGCGCCGACGAGCGCGGTTGTGGAGGCGCGGGCCACAACGGCGTCGACGAGTGCTGCCGCGGAGCTCGAGAACACAGCGGAGCCGACTGCGGAGTCTGAGAACACGGCGGCACCAGCCGCGGATGCGGAGCCTGAGGTCACGGTGGCCGAGAGCGCCGCGAGCACGCGCCTGATCTTCGAGATCGTGCCGGGTAGGTCGCAGGCCCGCTTCCTGATCGACGAGGTGCTGCGGGGCACGCCGACGACTGTAGTGGGCGCCACTGATCAGGTGGCAGGGCAGATCGCCGTTGACCCGAGCGACCCGCAGAGCGCACAGGTGGGCACGATTCAGGTCAACGCCCGCACCCTTGCCACCGACAACGGCCTCCGCAACCGGGCGATCCAGAACGCGATCCTGCGCACCGACAGTTTCGAGTTTATTACCTTCACGCCCACGGCGATCACAGGCCTGCCGGAGGCGGTGACCATCGGCGAGCCGATTAGCTTCCAGATCACGGGCGACCTGACGATCGTCGGCACCACGCAGTCCGTCACTTTCGATGTGACAGTGACGCCGCTCAGCGAGACTGAGCTCACAGGCACGGCCTCCGCTACTGTGCTCTACCGCGACTTCGGGCTGTTCATCCCCGACTCGCCCCAAGTCGATACCGTGGCTGACGAGGTGCGCCTGGAGTTGGAGTTCGTCGCCGCGACTGTGGCATGAGGTTTGGATCGCGAATGACGCGAAATGGGGCGTTACGAAGTGGCGCGCAGCGCTTAAAACACGAAACGAAAGTGCGAAGATGCGATAGGGAAGACGCGAAACGAGTGGGCGACTGATGCTGTGGTCGGCAGCGGGTGTGGGGCTGGGAACACATCGCCCGCTCTCGGCGCCGAGGGGCATGCAGCGATGCCTCTCTCGGCGCTGGCGGGCGCCGGCTTCGGGGGTTCCAAGGGGGCAGCCGCC
>DAOUGF010000272.1:0-8958 GCA_034429295.1 Chloroflexaceae bacterium | reverse complement strand
ACATGGGCGATATCGGCACGGCCGTGCACAGGCGTCGCCATGTGCTCCAGCTCGGCCACAACCACAGCGGCGCCCCTGTCGAGGCCGCGCTTGAGCTGAAGCGGGCTCGCGCCGGCGGCGACCAGCTTAGCGCCCTCGGCGAGCATCGCTTGGGCGAGCACCGTCGCCGTGGTCGTGCCGTCGCCGGTCGATTCGTTCGTCCGGGTGGCCACCTCGATAAGCAGCCGGGCGCCTATATTGGCGAAGGGATCAGCGAGCGTGATCGTCTGGGCGACCGTCACGCCGTCGTGGGTGATGACGGGGGGACCATAGGCTGTGCCGAGGGCGACGTTGCGGCCTCTCGGGCCGAGGGTGGTCTTGACGGCTTCAGCGACTAGATCGACGCCGCGCTTAAGCGAGCGGCGGGCCTGGTCTTGGAACAACAGTTGTTTTGGCATAGGGTTGATGAATCTCTGCTACAGCTTCCATATTCATGAGGGGCCGCGTCGAATCGGAGCTCAGGGCTGCGTGATGTGTGTGGCCTGTCTAGCGCGGCATACCGCGCCGCCTGTCGATGGCTCGAGGCGAGCTCAGCCATACCTCGTCGTGGCGCATCAAGGGCAGGCATTTCAAGCTGAAACCGGCGGTACGTTCAGCGTAGCACAGCCCTGTCGGTTGCAGAAGCAGGCTCAGCGGCATGCCCGCTGGTGGATTGCCCTGACACTGTCCGAGGGTAGGGCTGCCTGATAGTGCCGATTGCCGTACAGTGTCAGGTATTTCCCTCGGATCGAGCGCGGCTGCCGGCTCGCCTAAGATGAGCAAATCGGGCGCCTGGGCCTGGGCTTGGGCGATGCCTAGCCACTGGCGCTCGCTGCCTCGCCTGGCGGCTCGGCCGCTCCGCTGGAGACCGAAAGGAGAGGCAGACCGATATCGCGGATGCGGACGAGTACCCCATGCAGGGCGGCCTGGTCGGGCAGGCGGCCGACGAGCACCGCCTCGCCTTGGGGTTCGTTACAAATGATCAGTGGGGCGAACCAGTCGGCCCAGTGGCTGGCCAGGTGGCCCCGCACACGGATTGTGTAGTAGTCAGACATCCAAATCCCCCTGGTGCGGCGATCGCGCGGCTTCGGTGTGCAGTTCTGCGGCTTCAGAGGGTCGGCGCCGCCGCGCCTGTGAGGTTGGGCGCGGGAGCGCGGCGTAGACCCAGGCGCGGGCCGGCGAAGATCAGGACCCCGAGGGCCAGCGCGCACCAGAGCCCGGCCATGAGCCACGACTGGCGGGTCGAGTCGGCGCCCGTGAAGAATTGGCTGACGAACTCGCCCGAGAAAGTGTTGTTCATCCAGTGCAGCAGGAGGATCGTCAATGCGCTACCGCCGCTGCGGTTGTAGAGCCAGACGAAGACGATCTGCGCGCCGATCATCCAGACGATGTCTGACCAGGCCACGTCGCCACCGATCATCAGCGGCAGGTGCCAGCTGAAGCGGATTACTGACATCACCAGGGCGGCAACCAGGATGCCCAGCGGCGCGGCGCGCCAGCGCTCGAGCAGGCGCGGCAGGGCGAATCCGGTCCAGCCCGGCTCCTCGAGCGCGCCCAACAGGATGGTGAACGGGGCGAACATCAGCGGCTCGATCCAGTTGACCTTGGCGGGCATCGTCGCGCCCATCCACAGGTTGATGCCCAGCCCGATGAAGGTGAACGCGATTGGCAGGACGAGGGCCAGGGCATACCAGCCCCAGTGGGCCGATGGCCGGAAGGCCCTTCTCGCCCAGGATCCCAGCCCGGTGCGGCCACTGATCAAGCCGACGATCAGCAGAGCGGCGAACATCGGCCCCCAAGGGAGCGGCATCCCGACCAGCGGAACGAGCCACCACGAGAACAGGTAGGCCAGCACAACGAAGCTTGCCAGCGGGCGGCGCTGGACAAACGAGCGGATCGAAACCATACGACCTCCTCAATTAGGAACCTCCGGGCCTCGCCGCTTTCTGTAAGCGGTTGGGTACAAGGCTACCGGGTTGGATGGTCGTAGGCAGCCCACTAAAGGCGTAGCGGTGGTTGTAGCGCCGCTCTGCCGGGTGTACTCCCGAGCTCACTACTGCTACACCCCCGCCTATGCCTTTGGGTGGTCTACCTCTGGCCTTGAAGTCACTAGAGTTTGGCTGTCACAGCCTTACCGCCCCGTTCGCCCCTGTGACCGACGTCATTACAGGGGGTTGATGTGGTTGTCCAAAGCGTAGGGTGGATAGTCCATCCGTTGCGCGACGCGCTCGGTGATCTGGCTAGTCCACGACTGATCGCCACCATCACCGGCGGAGGTGGATCAGCTTCTCGCGCCGGAGTAGACGGCAGTACGCCAACAGAACGGGTTCTTGCAAAGCCGCTACATTCGCTGTAGAGTGGGAGCAGATTCTCAGCTGCACGGAAAGGCATCGTGATGGCAGGCGAGACGCCCTCGGGTGCTCTGCCCGTGCCTGAGCCTGCGCCACTGCCACAGCTGCTCACCACCAAGCTGCATCTACCGCTCGCCCGGTCGAACCTGCTGCCGCGCCCGCAGCTGATCGCCCGTCTGCAGGCTGGCCTGCAGAGCAAACTGACCCTGATCTCAGCCCCAGCCGGCTTCGGCAAGACCACCCTGCTGGCGAGCTGGCTTCAGGAAGTGCAAAGCGCAAAGCGCAAAGCGCAAAACGCAGCAGGCGACGGTGCGGTGCTCCAACGGCCCAGCGCTCCAACGCTCCAACACCTGGCGTGGCTCTCGCTCGACGCGGCCGACTCGGAGCCGGCCCGCTTCTGGAGCTACGTGGTTGCGGCCCTGGGTACACTCCAGCCGGGCTACGATCAGGCAGCTGCCGCCCTGCTCCAGACGCACCGGCCGCCACCGATCGAGGCGGTGCTCACGCCGCTGCTGAACGGGCTCAGCGCACTTCCTGCCGACGCGGTGCTGGTGCTCGACGACTACCACCTGATCGAGTCCACGGCCATCCACCGGGCCCTGGCCTTCCTGATCGAGCATCTGCCGCCGCGGCTGCACCTGGTGCTCACCACACGCGTCGATCCGCCGCTTCCGCTGAGCCGCCTCCGCGCCCAGGGCCTGCTGACCGAGCTGCGCGCCGCCGACCTGCGCTTCACCGCCCAGGAGACTGCCGCCTTCCTGACCGACCTGATGGGCCTGCAGCTGTCGGCTGAGCAGATCGCCGGGCTCGAAGACCGCACCGAGGGCTGGATCGCGGGGCTGCAGTTCGCCGCCCTGGCCATGCGCGACCGCGACGACCTGGCTGGCTTTGTACAAGCGTTCCGCGGCAGTAACCGCTTCGTGGTCGACTATCTGGTTGAGGAGGTGCTGGCCCGCCAGCCGCCCCATCTCCAGGCCTTCCTGCTCCAGACTTCCATCCTCGACCGCATGTGCGGCCCGCTCTGCGACGCGATGCTGCTTGGCCCCGACGACGCGAGCACGGCCGAAGATGCCTACAGCCAAGTGCTGCTCGCCGAGCTTGAGCGGTCCAACCTTTTCCTGGTGCCGCTCGACGATGAGCGTCATTGGTACCGCTACCACCACCTCTTCGCCGACCTACTGCGCCAGCGCCTGCGTAGCGGGGCGTCACGGGCGGCCATCGACGCCCTGCACGACCGGGCCAGCGCCTGGTTCGCCAGCCACGGCCATGGCGTCGAGGCGATCCATCACGCCCTGGCCTGCGCGAGTTGGGAGCGCGCCGCCCGACTGATCGAGGAGTACGCCTGGCCGATGATGTTCCGTGGCCAGTTCGCGACGATGATCGACTGGTTCCGCACCCTGCCGGCCGCGATGATGCGGGTGCGGCCCACGCTCTACGTGCTCTACGCCGTGATGCTGATGCACACCAGTCAGCCCACCGCCGCCGAAGAGCGCCTGGGTGAGGCCGAGGCCTGCCTGGGGCCCGACACGCCCGAGGAAGTGCAGCGGCTGGTGCAGGGGATGGCTCACACGACACGCTCGACGATCGGCTTCTACCAGGGCGATCTGACGCGCTGTATCGCCCATGCGGAGCAGGCGCTCAGCCTGCTGCCTCAGGAGGCGAGCATCCCACGCACGGCGGCCAGCGGGTTCGCCGCCCTGGCCTTCCTGGTCAGCGGCGACGTCGGGCCGGCGGTGGAGCGACGGATGGCCACGGCAGCGAGTGTGGCCCGCACCGCCGATAACCGTTTCGTCGTACTACGCCTCCGGGTGCTGCAGGCCAGGCTTCAGATGATGCAAGGCCGCCTGCGTGCCGCCGCCGCAACCCTGCGGGCGGCGGCTGCTGTCGCACCGGAGCCCGGGGGTGTCCAACGGCTGATCGGCAGCGAGGGTTACTATTTCATCCTCGGTGATCTCTGTCGCGAGTGGAACGATTTGGGCGCTGCCGAGGAACTGTTGCGCAGCGGCATGGAGCGGGCGCTCGGCGAGTGGACGACCAACGGGCTGCTGCTCAGCTGGGGTGCCGTCGCCCTGGCTCGGCTACAGCAGGCTCAGGGCGACCACGCGGGCGCCGAGGCCACACTGGAGCAGTTCGCCGCCCTTGGGCGACAGCGCTCGTTCGACCCGCGCGTGCTCGCCCAAGTTGCGACGATGGGGGCACGCCTAGCCCTGGCACGGGGCGACCTGGCCGCGGCCGCCCGCTGGGCTGCAGCCAGCGGCCCGCGCCCTGGCGAGGCCCCCGCTTATGAGCGCGAGGCCGAGCAACTTACGCTGGCACGTGTGCTGATCGCTGGTGGAGTGGACGCCGCTCTTGAGGCGCCTGCGCAGGCGCACGGGATGTTGGCACAACTTCTGGCAGCGGCTGAGGCTGGCGGGCGCAGCGGTAGCGTCGTCGAGATCTTGATCCTGCAGGCACTGGCGCTGTGGGCTGCTGGCGATGTACCGTTTGCTCTGGCTACACTCGAGCGCGCTCTGGCCTGCGCTGAGCCCGAGGGGTACGTTCGCAGCTTTGTCGACGAGGGGCCGCCCATGGCCGCTCTGCTGAGGGAGTACATAACTGGCAACGGGCCATACCAGCGCTACGCCGAGGAGTTGCTGGCCGTATTCCAGGCGCCAGGCGCTCCCCTATCGCTGGCCTCTACTCCCGCCCCGACTGCTGAGCTTCGACTGCCGATCTCCGGCCTGATCGAACCTCTGAGCGTCCGCGAGATCGAGATCCTCCAGCTCATCGCCGCTGGCCACTCCAACCAGGCGATCGCCGACACCCTGATCATCGCTGTCGGCACGGTGAAGAAGCACATCAACAACATCTTTAGCAAGCTCGATGTGCAGAGCCGTACCCAGGCTCTCGCCCGCGCACGGGAGATCGGTCTGATCTAGCGGTGTGTACATGCCGCTGAAGCTTTTGTGGCCAACGAGCGAGAATAGACGTTCTGTTCGATCAGCGCTCTTGTCCGAAGGTCAACAGAGGTGGCCGACAGCCGCTAACGCTGCTCGGCTCCTCGCCATGACCAATCTGGAGCGGGCGGCTCAGATCGCCCGCGAGATGCTCCGCCACCCGGCTGTTGCCGGCGACCCATCGCTTCGTGCCCTGGTGTACGAGTCAATGGCCCTGGCCGAACAATCCCGCCGCGAACTCGGCCAGGCACGTCCCGAGTAGCACTCCTCACACCACCTCCCAAGGTCTCTGGACCGAGAGGTAGGAACGAGGAGACAAGGGGCTGATCGCGACCTGGCGAGCCATTCACTGGCTGATCGTCCTGCACAGTCGCAGTGGAAGGGCCGACTTTGGCGTACGCGAGATTGCGGAAGAGGCCAACGTCGGCCGTAACGAGCTCTGTGATACGTACGATAAGGCCACGGGCGAGGTTATAAAGAAGGGCTATATCAGCATCCTCTGCGAGGCAGGGCTTATCGATATCGTCGGCCAAGTCGCTGTGCCAGGCGGCAGAAAGCCTCGCAACATCTACAGCATCGACCTCGCCCGCCTGATCGCAGAGAGCGCCCTCCTCGTCCCAGAGGTGCTTCGTGCCTACGGCGCTGCGGTCCCGCCTCGTCCACAGCTACACCCAGACCAGCTCACCTTCTTCGGCCTCCTGGAACAAGAAGTCAGTAGGCTCAGGCACGAATCTGGGACAGCTGATACCTCTATCCGTCCCTCTAGGGGGACGGTCGATACTGCGCAGGCAGGAAGCACCGCCCACCCGGCCGCACCGGCGATGGCTCACTGTCCCGAAAATGGGCCGGAGGTATCAGCTACTCAACCTGGCTTTTCCGCCGCCTGCGCCGATCAGATCGGCCCTCGACGAGCAGACCGAGGAAGCTATTCCACCGGCGCCGGCAGGCGAGCTGCCAGTCGAGGCCGGGCCAGAGCTGACGTGGGCGGCCCTCATTGGCCGCGCTCTCACTAGTGCAGAGCGCTTGCAGATCCGCGAGATCATTCGCCGCTACGCGGAGCCGAGCAAAGGCACCGCTGCGTACTGGCTCGTCAGGGCCATGAACACTGTTGCCCTTGACGATAAGCCGCTCACCCTCAACTACGTTGGGGTGTCCTCAAGCGACTCAAACGGTCGGGGCGCTGGGATAGCGAAGAGTTAGCACTCGCAGCCAGCGAGACCCGCGAGGAGGGCGGCGATAGGAGGAGAAGCAGTTAGGCCAGGACTACCTGCTGGTTGACGGTCCGCTCGCCAGTCAGCTCAACGTCATTGGCGCGCTGTTCGGCATCATCTTCAAGGCAGCCGGGAAATAGGCGATGCCACGATCACGCTCTACGGAGGCCCCCCGCTCGGCGCTTCCCAGCGCCAAGCGGGGGAACGGCCGTCGAGGAGGCAAGGGGCAGGGCAGGCTCTTCGCCCTCCGGGTCCCTGCAGCTGAGGAGCAGCTTCAGGAGTTGCTGCGCCCGTACATTGCCGAGGAGACTGATGCCGACCTGGCGTACCGTATCTGGCAGCGCGACTGGCTTGGATGGTGGTGCTGTCCCTCCACCATTGCTCCCAGTCCAGCAGTCCTTGTGCATCGAGTGCCTCACACAAGGCGAGCAGCATCAGGGCAAAGCGTCCTTCCTGGCACCAGCGCCGATGGCGGTCGTACATCGTCTTCCAGGGCCCGTAGCGTTCAGGAATATCCGGCCAGGGAGCGCCGGTGTTGAGCTTCCAAAACAGGCCGTTCAGGGCAGTCCGCTGATCCACCCAGGGATGACCACCTGCCGCCCCGGGTGTGGGCAGGCACGACTCCAGCCGTGCGACCTGCTCGTCAGTGAGCTCGTAGCGACGGATCAGCAGGCCTCCTTTCTGCCTTCTGATGCCGTGCTGCAACCTCCCTGCCACCGCTATCAGGTTGCCGGAAAGAGCCTAATGATAATGAACAATTATTAACCATAGGCATAACTCACCAGTTGCCCAAGGTGTAGCACGACCCTGCCCACGACGTTGTATGTGCAGTTTGCCTCATTCAGTCGAAAAGCATAATCGTAATTAACGAATCTGGTGTGATGATTCGCCGTATCGTGCGATTCAGTCGAGGTTATCTCCTTAAAAACCGCGATATTACTCGTCGGAAGGGATGCTTATCGGAGCAGGCAATTGCGACGCGATCATTTGGTCGGAAGAGCTAATTTCTAAACGCGAGACATACAATAGGAAAAAATACCCGATTCATCGGGACGTGAACTCGTGTTAATGAGGAACACGAGGGATTTCACCTGTTCCTCATTGGGTAATTCTAGAATCCTGTTAGGGAAATCTCACATCGAGTGGAGGAGCTACGATAATGCCACGACGACGTATACCATTCATTGTTGTAAGCCTTATCGTAGTACTGCTCGTAGGATTGATGGGCATTCTGCGCCCCAGCAAGGTCAGCGCGGTAGCCTTCACTGCCGGCAATATCGTCGTCTACCGCGTGGGAGACGGCGTAACCCCCTGGTCAACACCGGATCGCCGATCTTCCTCGACGAATACACGCCGGACGGCACGCTCGTGCAATCCATCCCCATGCCGACGGCGCCCGATGGCGACAACAACCCGCTGATCGCCAGCGGTACGGCCACCTCGGAGGGCCAGCTCACCCTCTCGGCCGACGGCCGCTTCCTGATTCTCACCGGCTACAACTCGCAGATCCCGGGCCCGATGAGCCTCTCCAACACGACGGCCGACGTTGTGAATCGGGTGATCGGCCGCGTCGACGCTCAGGGCAACATCGATACGCGCACCTCGCTGAGCGACTACGTCAGCGCGAACAACCCCCGCGGCGCCGCCAGCAGCAATGGCATCGATATCTGGGCGATTGGTGGCAGCGGCAGTGTGCGCTACACCACCCTCGGCTCCACCACCTCGATCAGCATCACCACTGCCCCCGACAATATCCGCGCCATTAACATCTTCGACGGGCAGCTCTACGTGGCGAGCCACCAGAGTACGGGCCGCGGCGTGAATACCGTCGGCACCGGCCTGCCGACGAGCCCCACTACGACGGCCATCCTGCCCGGCCACGGCGACAACACGCTGAGCCCGACCACTTGGGACTTCGTGCTGCTCGACCTGGATCCAAGTGTGCCTGGTGTGGACACCATGTACAGCGCCCACGAGACCAACGGCCTGCGGAAGTACTCGCTGGT
The DNA here is from genome assembly GCA_034429295.1 of Chloroflexaceae bacterium. Taxonomy (GTDB): domain Bacteria; phylum Chloroflexota; class Chloroflexia; order Chloroflexales; family Chloroflexaceae; genus OHK40. The sequence continues at coordinate 436 of DAOUGF010000272.1, read as the reverse complement.
CAACGACACCTGGACGCTGAACGGCTCGATCGGCGGCACCGCAGCTAGTCTGCCCAATGCCGACGGCTCGCTCTACCGGCGGCTCACCGCCGTAGCGGACGGGAGCGCGGTGACGATCTACGCCACGCGCCATCAGGTGATCGATTTCCCCGCAGTTGGGGACGAGAATGGCGGCGAGCTGGTGAGCCTCGTCGATGATACCGGCTACAACGGCGCCTTTGCCGGCACTCCCACGGTGCTCGCTACCGCGGGCGAGAACATAGCCTTCCGCGGCGTGGCTCCTGCGCCTGTCGATCCGCTGGCGCCCACCCCCACGGCGACGACCGAGCCCACGGAGACGGCCACGACCGAGCCCACGGAGACGGCCACGACCGAGCCCACGGAGACGGCCACGACCGAGCCCACGGAGACGGCCACGACCGAGCCCACGGAGACG
>DAOUGF010000271.1:0-6808 GCA_034429295.1 Chloroflexaceae bacterium | reverse complement strand
CGATGGCCGACGAGACCTCGGCGACGAAGCGCTCGAGGTAGGGGGCCACCAGCTCGCCGCCGGGCCTGTCGCTGAGCTGCGTGTTGACGTTGGCGCCGCTGTGGGTGTGGGACATGTTGATCAGCAGGGCGGCCTCGTCGAGGCCCGTGGCCTCCAGGATCGCGCCCCTGATTCGGCGCTCGTCCGGCCGGTAGGGGAACCAGCCGATGTCCACGGCGACGATCGCCAGCTCCGGGCCTTCGCCGGAGATGGGGCGTAGGACGGCTGCCGAGGCCGTGAGCGGGCGATGGACGCCCTCGGCCACGTCGTGGCGCGCGGCGCCCCAGGAGCGGGCGTAGATCCCCACGGGCGGGGTAATGTCACGGACGGCTACGCCGACGGCGCAGCGGGCAAAGCCGTTGATCTGCTGCAAGTTCAAGGTGGATCTTCCTTATGACAAGGTGACCGGGTGACAACTTGAGGGTGCCGATAGGCGTCACCCTGTCACCCCCTCACCTTGTCACCTTGTCACGTCGGGGGCAGCGGGCTGCTTGGCGGCGTCGCGTGGTGGCTCACCCGCGGCCCGCCCTCGTAGGCCTGGAACTCGGCGACCCAATCGAGCAGGTGGCGCACCGCCTCGTCCAGAATGCGGCCGCCCTTCTCCGCCGTGGCCAGGGTTGGCTGGCCCACAACCCCGTTCGGCGTGTAGCTGCTCGTCCACTCCACCAGGCGCACCGGCCCGGCGCCGAAGGCGTCGAACCAGCGGAAGCCAGTGGCGCCGCCGCGGTTGTGGAAGGTGATGCAGTCCTCCGCCTTGTCCATCTGCACCTTCTCGGGGCAGAGATGGAGGTAGAGCGAGGTCTCGACCTCGCAGGCGTGGGCGGCGCCGCCAGGGAAGACCGACTCGCGCACCGCGGGGAGGAAGGCGGGGTCGGTGCGCAGCATGTTCCACCACATAAATGAGGCGACGAGCGCGTCGGTCTCCAGCACGGCGCGGCGGCCCACAAACTCCAGCAGGTGCTCGTTGGAGCCGTGGCCGTCCACGATCACGATCCGCTTGAAGCCGTGATAGGCGAAGCTCTTCACCACATCGAGGCAGAACTCCACGAAGTGGTCGTAGGCGACGTGGATCGTGCCGGGGAAATCCATCGCGTGGATGTTGAAGCCGTAGGGGATGGTTGGCGCGACGAGGATCTGCTCGGGCCGGCGGCGCCCCGCTTCGAGGCAGACGCTGGTGGCGAGCAGGTTATCCACGTCGAGGGGGAGGTGCGGCCCGTGCTGCTCGGTGGAGCCCACCGGCAACAGGATCACCTTCCTCATGGCCACGGCTTCGTTCACCTCGGGCCAGGTGAGATCGGCGTAGAGATACTTCTCGGCGACGGACATCGCTCCTCCTTGCTACGGTGACGAAGGTGACAGGGTGATCGCCCTCGCTGCGCAGAGGCTTCGCCTCGTCTTACGACCCGGGCTAGGGGACAGGGGGACATCCTGACGGTGCCGATAGGTATCCCCTTGTCGCCCTATCCCCCTATCCCCCTGTCACCTTGTCGTCCAGCTCTTGAAGGCGGCGGCGCAGAAAGTCGATCGATTGCTGGTCAATGGTGAAGACCACCGTCACGATCGGCTGGACGATGCCGCGGGCGACCAGCCGGGCGTGGCAGGAGCGGGTCACGACCACGGCCTCGGCCTGGGCGAGCACCTCGCGGAGCCCGGCCTCGTCGTCGATCAGAGCGGGCAACACCCTGGCTGAAGGGGTGTAGGTCGAGATGATGTGGGAGAGACTCTCGATCGTGCTCGGGGTATCGCAGATCAGGCCGAAGGTGGCGACATGGATGCGCGCCAGGTCGAGCAGGGAATCGTGGGTGGGCGTTACGTGGACGCCGACCACCTGATCGCGGGCGGGAGCGGGCATCGCCTGGCGCAGCTGCCCGAGGTGCTGGAAGGTGGTGACGAGCAGATCGTAGCGCCGGGCGAAGGCGCCGGCGTTGGGCAGGACATCATCGATCAGGGCCAACTCCATCGCGCTGCCGGTGATCGCGCTCAGCTCGCTGCCGAGCGTCTCCAGATCCTGGCGGTTGCACTCGACGAACAGAACCCGCGGCGCCTCGGGGCCGTAGATCTGCTCGATGGCCTGGCTGATGGTATCGAGCAGTTCGGGGCGGCCGATACCAAGCTGCTTGGCCTCCTGGATGAGCTGCTCCACGCGCCGCTGCCACGAGGCGCCGCCATCCTGCCAGGCCCGAACGAAGGCGCCCCGCCCGCGGGACATGTCGATCAGGCCGCGGCGCTCCAGCGCCTGGTAGGCGCGCGAGGCGGTGTTTTTGTTGACCCCGTAGCGCTGGGCGAGCTCGCGGACCGTCGGGAGGCGCGCGCCCTCTTCATAGACGCCCGTGCGGATCTGCTCTTCGACCAGCCGCTCCAGATCGTGCGCCCGTAGATCCCGCTGCTCATGCCCTGGCTTCAGGCTGTGATGGTTCATGCCGATCGCCCCGTGCATCTGTGCCGGCCGGGAAGGTTCGATCTGGGACAATATTCAGACAATCAGCCTGCTGATGTCGCTCACTATAGCAGAATCGGGCGAACGTGTCAACGGATGGTCAGACAATCTATTGACAACGGCGATCTCTTTTGCTACTATTGCTCTCGTCATTCCCACTGTCTGAAAATTGTCCCGCACACCACCTGACCTCTCGCACGCAGGCGTGGCCACGTACCGCCAAGGCCAACTCTTCCACGATCTCAGGGCAACGTCCGCGGCGACGGCGACGATCTCCCTTCACACGCGCCGGCCAATGTGCCGGGTGTCACAGATTCCACTTGCTGGAAGGAGTTGAGCCCTATGGATGAGAAGAGGCCCATGTCTCGCCCGCTCGGCTCGCGCCGGACGTCGCGCCGCGAATTCCTGCGGCTCTCGGCGCTCGGCGGCGGCCTGCTGGTGCTGCAGGCTTGTGGCGGCGCGCCGCCGGCCGCACAGCCCACCGCCGCCCCCGCTGTCGCCACCTCGGCCCCTGCCGAACAGCCCACCTCGGCCCCGGCCGCACAGCCCACCGCCGCCCCCGCCGCCCCCGCCGAGGCTGCCCCCACCGTGCTCACCTGGGCCATGAGCGGCGACCCCGTCTCCATGGAGCCCTACGGCATCAACACGACCGGCCAGTACAACTACGAGGCCCGCGAGCTCGTCTACGACTCGCTGCTCTACTGGGACAAAGACCTCAACGTGATGCCGGGCCTCGCGGAGTCGTTCGAGACGCCCGACGACACCACCTACGTCTTTAAGCTGCGCCCTGGCGTGAAGTTCCATAACGGCAAGGAGCTCACGGCCGAGGACGTGAAGTACTCGCTGGAGACGATCATGTCCCCGCCGGGCGATGGCCAGAACCCCGGCGCGAGCTTCTTCGCCAACATCGCCTCGGTCGAGGCGACCGACCCGCTGACGGTGACGATCACGACTTCGAAGGTTGACCCGACTATCCCCGGCCTTTTCGCCTGGTCGCGCTACACCTCGGTCTTCCCCACCGGGATGCTGGACGAGATCAACCCTGCCGTCGAGGCGATCGGCACCGGGCCCTTCCGGCTGATCAGCTACACCCCAAACTCCGAGCTGGTCTACGAGCGCTACCCTGAGCACTGGAACACCGGCCAGCCGAAGGTGGATCAGCTGGTCTACCGCGTCATCCCGGAGGAAGATGCCCGCATCGCGGCGCTGCGCTCAGGCGACATCGACGGCGCCGACATCACGCCGCTGGGAGCCCGACGCCTCGAGGGCGAGCCCGACATCGTAGTGACGAAGGGGCTCTTCTCGCAGCCTAAGGTGATCCAGTTCACCCTCAAGGGTGGCACGCCCTGGGATGTCAAGGAGGTCCGGCAGGCGATCAGCCTGGTGATCGATCGCCAGGAGGTGATCGACAAGGTGATGGAGGGCGAGGCGGCGCTCACCGGCCCGGTCGTTCCCGGCTACGGCGACTGGCCCCTCTCCGAAAGCGAGCTGCAGGAGCTCTACAGGGTGGATGTCGAGCGGGCGCGGCAGCTCATGGCCGACGCCGGTTTCGCCGACGGCTTCCGCGTCACCGCGATGACCTTCCCCGGCTACGCCAACGACAACGCGGTGGTGGTGCAGGAGCAGCTGAAGCAGCTGAACATCGATATGCAGATCGAGCAGATCGAGTTCGGCACCTTCGCCCAGCGGGTCACCAACGGCGAGTACGAGTGGTGCTTCACCGCCCGCGGCATGCGCCCCGACGTCAGCGGCTACCTGAACGACTTCCGCCGCCTCGGCATCGCCGAGACGAACTGGTTCCCCGCCTGGGAGAACGCCGAGCTGAACGCCACCTACGACGAGGCGATGGCCACCCTCGACCAGGCCAAGCGCCGCGAGCTGATGCAGAAGGTCCAGCGGATGGTCCTCGACGAGTCGCCCCACATCTTCCTCTACCAGGACTACCGCTTCTCTGCGGTGCGCAGCCGCGTCCAGAACTACTACGTCGCCTTCACCACCTTCCGCCCCGCGCTGCGGGAGGTCTCCGTTACGGCGTGACAGGGTGACAAGGTGACAAGGGGACAGGGGGGCAAGGGGCGACCTATCAGCACCGTCAGGATGTCCCCTTGTCCCCTAGCCCGGGTCGCAAGACGAGGCGAAGCCTCTGCGAAGTGAGGGCGTTCACCCTGTCACCTAGCCCGAGCGAAGTGAGGGCGTTCACTTTGTCACCGAGCGAGCGCAGCGAGCAAGGAGCGCGATGAGCCGATACGTTCTCCAACGCCTGGCCTTAGTCATTCCCACCCTGTTCGGGGCGTCGCTGGCCGTCTTTGTGCTGCTGCGCCTGCTGCCGGGCGATATCGTCGATATTCTCTTCGGCGGCGACCCGCAGGTGAGCCAGCAGACGATCGACCAGATCCGCGAGAGCATGGGCCTGAACAAGCCGCTGATCGTCCAGTACATAGAGTGGGTCGGCGGGCTGCTGCAGGGCGATGCCGGCGTCTCGATGCGCTCCGGCATCCCGGTGAGCGAGACGATCGCCCGCAGCATGCCGGTGACAATGCAGTTGGCGATCATGGCGATCTTCTTCGCCTGCGTGGTCGCGGTGCCGATGGGCGTGCTCTCGGCGGTGCGGCGCAACGGCGCGAGCGACCTGATCACCCGCATCGTTGGGTTGATCGGGCTCTCCTTCCCGGCCTTCTGGCTGGCCACCATGTTCCTGCTGATCAGCTCGACGCTCTTCCGTTGGGTGCCGCCGCTCAAGTGGGTGGCCCCTTGGGAGGATCTCGGGCGGAACATGCAGATCATGATCGTGCCGGCCCTGCTCCTGGGCCTGCAGCCGATGGCGATCATCATGCGCATGACCCGCGCCTCCATGCTGGAGGTGCTACGCCAGGACTATATCCGTACCGCCTACGCTAAGGGGCTGCGCGACCGGCTGGTGCTCGCTCGCCACGCCCTGCAGAACGCCTTCATCCCCGTGCTCACGGTGATCGGCGTGCAGTTCGGCGCGCTGATGGGCGGCTCGGTGATCATCGAGCAGATCTTCTCCCTGCCCGGTGTCGCCTTCTTCCTGCTCAGCGGCATCTATAACCGCGATTATCCTGTGGTGCAGAGCACGGTGCTGTTCCTCTCGCTGATCTTTATCCTGGTCAACCTTGCCGTAGACCTGCTCTACGGCTATGTGGACCCGCGGATCCGCTATGGTTAGCTCATCGGCGGCCCCCGAGGCCGCGGCCCCGGCCGCCGTATCGCGGCGCCGACGCAGCCCCGCCTTCCTGCGCTCGCTACGCCGCAACCCGCTCGGCGTCGCTGGCCTCTGCATCATCGCCCTGGTGGCGCTGGTGGCCATCCTCGCCCCCGTGCTGAGCCCCCACGAGCCCACCGCCCAGGTGGCGAGCCGGCTGGAGGAGCCCGGCCCCGAGTACCTGCTCGGCACCGACGAGTTCGGCCGCGACATCCTCTCGCGAGTGATCTACGGCTCGCGCATCTCGCTCTACGTCGGCTTCGTCTCGGTGGGCCTCGCGCTGCTCACCGGGGGCGCGCTGGGGATGATCGCCGGCTACTTCGGCGGCCGCACCGACACCCTGTTGATGCGACTGGTGGACGTGCTCTTCGCCATCCCCAGCCTGGTGCTGGCGATCGTGATCGCCGGCCTGCTCGGGCCGAGCCTCACCAACGCCATGATCGCGATCGGGATCGTGTACGCGCCGATCTACGCCCGCCTGGTGCGCGGCGAGGTGCTGGCGGTGCGCAACCACCTCTACATCGAGTCCGCCCGCGCTACCGGCGTGGGCCACATGGGCCTGATCTTCCGCCACATCCTGCCAAACATCACCGCGCCCCTGATCGTCCAGACCACCCTGCTGCTCTCGACGGCCATCCTCTCCGAGGCGGCGCTCAGCTTCCTCGGCCTCGGCACCCAACCGCCCGAGCCATCCTGGGGCACGATGCTCGGGAGCGGCCGCCGCTACATGGAGTTGACGCCTTGGGTCGCGATCGCCCCCGGCATCGCCATCGTGATCACCGTCCTCGGCTTTAACCTGCTCGGCGATGGCCTCCGCGATGCCCTCGACCCGCGACTCAGAGGGAGCGAGTAGAGATGACAAGGTGACAAGGTGAACGCCCTCGCTTCGTTTGGGCTAGGGGACAAGGGGAACGCCCTCGCTGCGCAGAGGCTTCGCCTCGTCTTGCGACCCGGGCTAGGGGACAAGGGAGCAAGGTGATGCCTATCGACTCCGTCAGGATGTCACCCGGTCACCCTGTCACCTTGTCACCGTGTCACCGTGTCACCCCTGTCACCTTAGCCAGGAGCTAAGACGATGATTATTGATGTCCACACCCACACCCCCGCCT
>DAOUGF010000270.1:0-3770 GCA_034429295.1 Chloroflexaceae bacterium | reverse complement strand
GCCCGCTCGCAGCACCGCCCACCGTGCAGGTGGTACGGGCGCAGGGCAGCGCCGCGAGACGGCGGGGAGCGCGAGGGGCGGCCAGCGCCCTTGGATGTTGCATCAGCCCTGACTCCCCGCCCCAACCCCTTGTCCGCCCCTTCGCCCCGTGCTACGATACGTCGCACGCAGGCCGGCAGACAAATATTCATTGGTGTCTGTGTCTACCGTTTGTGGCTGTAAGTTGCGTATGTACCACGCAATACGCAACATGCCATACGCAATACGCGACAGCGAAGGAGCGCACCTATGAGCCTTGTCGAGGAGGGGATCGAGCGTATCGGAAAGCCCGAGGAGGCCGGCGAGACGCGCCAGGGCCAGCGGATCAGGCTGCTCGTTGTTGTTGATGATCCTCGGCCTGCCGATGGGGGCGCCGAGTTGCCGAACTATGCGATCGACCAGCTTGGGGCCGTGCGCCAGTTTGTGGCCGACGAGCGGGCCGGCACGGCTCTCGGCCTTGCGATCTGCGACAGCCGCCGCCGCAATATCGATCGCATCGCCGTGAGCGTGCGCCTGCTGCGCCCCCAAGGCGCCGACTACAGCGATATGCAGGTAGACGCCCTCCACCGGCTGCTGCAGCTGCTGCAGGAGCGTCATAGCCTCGGCCTCGATGCCCTCGCGACGATCCTGCCCGACGATGAGGGCCGGCCCCGCATCTTCCCCTACCTGCCGCCGCCGCCGCCCGTTCCCCTTGAGGCGATGCCCTTTGGCGCCGGCCTCGATCCCGACCAGCAGCTGTTCGTCGATCTGTACGCCGAAACCTATAAGCCGCGCGGTGGCCAGCTGCGCCTCGACCGGGCCTTCGCGCTCCATGCCGCCCAGCTCAATCTCGGCGCGCCGGTGGGCCTGAACGAGCCGCCCCCGGTGATCATCGATGGCCGGCCCTTCAACTTTCAGCCATACGCCCGCGATACCGTCTTTAACGAGGGCACCGACTACGCCGCCGTCCAGCTGATGAGCTCCCTCTTCGATAAAGATGCGCTGGAGATCCCCGTTAAAGGCATCGGCCGCGGCCTGCTCGAGGCTAGCTACCGCGCATCGCTCAAGGTGAGCAAGGCCAAGGGCCGGCTCAAAGGCAATGAAAGCCTCCGGCCGGATTGGCGCTTCCATCAGGTGGCGAAGAACGCAGGCTATGGTCCGCCTCTCAGCGGCAATTACATCAGCGACGACGGCAAATACGCCGTGCAAGTCTTCGCCGGCGAGACCCTCTATACCCCCATCACCGACCAGGCAGGCTGCACTTACCTCAGCGCCACCCCGCCCGATGATCCCGCCTACACCTCGATCTGGAAGGAGACCTATAAGGTGGCGGGGGTGCCCTATGACCCGAACTCCGACTTTCATAAGCGGGCTGTGGAGCTGAAGCTCGGCGCGCCGCTCACGGGTGTGTACGACGTGACCCTCAGCGGCACGCCGTATAAGGTGCAGGTCTGGGCCCTCGACACGCTCTACAAAGGCCCCGATGGGCAGATCAAGCGCATGAGCGAGCTGCCGAAGCCCCCCGAGGTGCAGGCCTGGAAGCCGGCCCAGCCGAAGCCGGTGCCGCCGGCCCCGAGGAACACGCTGCCGCCCCAGAGGCCGGCGAGCGATGTTGGCCCGCCGCGCCCCGGCGATATCAACTGGCCGCCGCGCCCCGACTTCTCCCAACTGACAGATAGCGGCGGAGCCCGCGAGCGCGCCCTCGGCCGCATCGAGTATGTGCGCGCGAAAGGCGACTTCGTCACGATCACGAACGGCTGGGACAGGGAGAACATCGTTGATGTCTTCATTCCCCAGCTGGTGAACATCCCTGGTGGCAACGGCGGCAGGCTGAAGTTCCACAAGGTGGCCGCCGATCAGCTGCGGCGGCTCTGGCAGGCCTGGGAAGATGCTGGCCTGCTGAGGCTCATCAAGACGTTTGATGGCGCCTGGGTGGTGCGGACGATCCGCCTCAACCCAAGAGTGCTCTCGAACCACGCCTACGGCACCGCCTTCGACATCAACGCGAAGTGGAACGGCCTGATGCGGATCGCCGCCCTCGTGGGCCAGGAGGGCTCGGTGCGCGAACTGGTGCCCCTCGCCAATGCCCACGGCTTCTATTGGGGTGGCCACTGGAACTACGATGGCAAAGGCGCCAGCGACGGCATGCACTTCGAGTGGGCCGTGCCGCGGTAGCGCTACGTGTACTGTTTCAGTAGCTTGGCACATCCTGGCGTCTGCTCTCGCGCCCTCAAGCGCCGCCCCTCAAGCTTCAAGCTTGGGGGCGGCCTGGGCAGCGGCGATAGGCTACTCCGCGCCAACGTCGTGAAGCAGTACAGCTACGGAGCGGCGAAGGAGATCAGCTGTAGCCCGTAGCCGGTAGAGCGTATCTGAAAGCCTCACGGCCAGGTACGGACTACCGACTACGGACTACGGGTTACGGAGCTGTGATGGAGATCCGCAATGCGAGCGCCCTCGTCACCGGCGGGGCCTCTGGCCTTGGGGCGGCCACGGCCCGCATGCTGGCCGCCTTGGGGGCGAAGGTCACGATCGCCGACATGAATGTCGAGCAGAGCCAGGCGGTCGCCCGCGATCTAGCGGGGGCTCGAGCGGTGGCGACCGACGTCACCGACGAGGGATCGTGCGCCGCGGCCGTCGCGGCGGCCGTCGAGCATGGCGGCGGCCTGCATATCCTCGTGAACTGCGCCGGCATCGCACTGGCCGAGCGCATCCTGGGCCGCGACGGCCGGCATGATCTGCGGCGCTTCAACCGGGTGCTGCAGGTGAACCTGGTGGGCACCTTCACCATGCTGATGCTGGCCGCCGAGGCGATGGCCCGCAACGAGCCGAACGCCGAGGGCGAGCGGGGCGTGGTGATCAACACCGCCTCCGTCGCTGCTTTCGACGGGCAGATCGGCCAGGCGGCCTACGCCGCCTCCAAGGGCGGCGTCGTCGCCCTCACCCTGCCGGCGGCCCGCGAGTTGGCCCGCAGCGGCATCCGCGTGATGGCGATCGCCCCGGGCATCTTCGACACCGCGATGATGGCCGGGCTGCCCGAGGCCGCCCGGGCCTCCCTCGGGCAGCAGGTGCCCTTCCCTCCGCGCCTCGGCCGCCCGGAAGAGTACGCAGCCCTCGCGTGCCATATCGTCGAGAACCCCATGCTCAACGGCGAGGTGATCCGCCTCGACGGCGCCATCCGCATGGCGCCCCGCTAGCTCGTGCCGTAGTGCGGGGGCGTTGCCAGCGGGACGCTGCCGCCCCCGCACCCCCGACCTGCGGGCGACCCGACTCCTCGACGGGCTTGAGCCCTGGCCAAGCGCAGGGGCCCACATCCGCTGGTTGCGCCCTGCACGATCCGGCGTGCCGACGCCAAGCTTTCCTGAACCCAGTGTCAGGAGGCGGGCGGCACAACCGATGTTCGCACACCACCCCGACCGCAGATCCGTTGCCGGCCGAGGCGGATGGCTCTGCCCGTCGATCTGACGGGTACGCCGCTAAGTGGTGGCACGGTACAGCCCTCCTGCTTGGGGGAGGTCCGGAGGGGGCAGCCGCCCCCTCCGGCGGGGAGCGCGAGGGGCGGAGCCCGCTCGCAAGACCTCGCACCGCGCAGGTGTTGCCCGGCGGGGTGCAGGGGCAGTCAGCGCCCCGCGTCGAGGGAGCGGGGGCGGCGGACGCCGTGGCGCGAAGCGCTTGCGCCCCGCGCCGTAGCACAGGCAGTTACGGGGCTACGAAGTAGCGCTCGGTCCGCTCGATCGCGGTGGTGATCGCCTCCT
>DAOUGF010000269.1:0-2207 GCA_034429295.1 Chloroflexaceae bacterium | reverse complement strand
TTCCCCACCGCGCCGCCATTCGGGCGCTGCAACTCGGCGATAAACGCCTCATTCGACATGCCCGCTAATGGCCGCGCGCCGTTGATGTAGCCGCCGGGATCGTTGGCGATGATCCCGCTCAGCTCACGGTCCAGGGCACTCTTGGCCCGAGGCGAGAGGGAGAGCCCTTCCAGCCAGATCCGTAATGCCTCAGCGCGTTCGACGATTACCTCCCGATCCAGGGCTTCATTAACATCCATACTGTGCTCTCCCAGTATAAAATACCCTTAAAAGATAACACCGTATATAAATCAGGTCATTACAACTGCCTTGAAGCTTCCAAAGATATTTTTATTCTAACACAATATCGCAAATTGATAAACAGAGCCCGGAAATAGCTCGCCCGATAGTTTTCCCTGTTCGCTAGCTGCGTTGACATCTGGCAATTCCTCAATTACACTGATGGTCAGGTAAATTGATATTTGATGAGCGGACTACACGCGATGGGCAACTCCGAGCAGGGGCCTGAAGCGGCGGCGCAGGAGCCTTGGGACAGAGAGCAGGCGACGAATCAACTGCTGGCCCTGCTGCCCCTGCTGAATCGCATCGTTGTCACGGCGGTGCAGCGGGAGGCCGGCGCCGACACGACTATGCCGCAGTTCCGTGTGCTGGCGCTTCTGGCGGCTCAGCCCCAGACGTTGAGCGCCCTGGCGCGGCAGCGCCGTGTGAGCCTCCAATCGATGGGCGCCCTGGTGCAGAGCATGGTGGAGCGGGGCTGGATCGTTCGCACCCCTGACCCGCAAGACCGACGCCAGTACCTGCTCACCCTCAGCGAGGCAGGCCGCTCCCATTACGAGCGGGCCCAGGCCCAATCGCTGCGGGCCCTGCTGCCCTTCATCGCTGCGTTGAGCGCCGAGGAGCTACGGGCGGTGCAGCTCGCACTCCCGGCCCTGCACCGCGTCCTCACCCGCGAAGAGGAGGCCGATGGCGACTCGAACCCACGCTGAGCCACGGGGCAGCATCTTTCGCACCCTGCTCACTGGTTTTCAGGCTCTGAGCATCCGCAACTACCGCCTCTACTGGCTGGGCCAGCTCGTCTCTCTCACCGGCACTTGGATGCAAACAACCGCCCAAGGGTGGCTGGTGCTCCAGCTCACCGAGTCGCCGTTGGCGATCGGGCTGGTGACGATGTTCCAATTCCTACCGGCGCTGCTGCTCTCGCTCTTCGGCGGCGCGATCGCCGATCGTCTGCCCAAGTACCGGCTGATCCTCTTCACCCAGAGCGCAGCTTTTGTCCAGGCGCTGCTCTTCACGCTGCTAGTCGCCACGGGGCACATCCAGCTCTGGCAGGTCTACCTGCTGGCCCTAGCTCTCGGGCTGATCAACGCCGTAGACACGCCAGCGCGCCAATCGTTCGTGGTGGAGCTGGTGGGGCGCGAGGCGCTACCGAACGCTGTGGCGCTCAACTCGCTGCTCTTCAACAGTGCCCGCGTGCTGGGGCCCGGCACCGCCGGCCTGCTGATCGCGCAACTGGGCCTCGCGCCGGCCTTCGCGCTGAACGCCTTCAGCTTCGTAGGGGTGATCGGCGGGCTGCTGCTGATCCGTCCTCAGGAGCTTCGCGCAACACCGCCCGCGCCCGGCCGCGGCTCGATGCTCGACGGCATCCGCGAGGGGCTGAGCTACACCTGGCGCACCCCACAGGTGCGGCTGATCATGATCGTGATGGCCTTCGTCGGCACCTTCGGCTACAACTTCAACGTGGTGCTGCCGCTGCTCTCCGGGTTCGTACTCCACACCGACGCCGCCGGCTTCGGCGCGCTCTCAGCCGCCCTCGGCGCGGGCTCGCTCGTCGGCGCGCTGACCGTGGCCTACATCGGCAAGGTCTCGCAGCGCCGCCTCTTGTTCGGCGCCACCATCTTCTGTGTGCTGCTCGGCGTCACTCCGCTGGTACCGGTGCTCGGCGTCACCCTGGCGCTGCTCGCCGCCCTCGGCTTCGCCGGGATCATGTTCACAACCTCGGCTAACACCTTGCTGCAGCTGACCGTGCCCGACGCCCTGCGGGGCCGCGTGCTCAGCCTCTACTGGATGCTCTTCGCCGGCAGCACCCCCGTGGGCGCCCTGCTGATCGGCGCCCTCTCCCGCGCCATCGGCGTGCCCCAGACGATCACCATCTGTGCGGGCCTGGCCTTGCTCGGCGTCAGCATCGGCGCAGCCTACGGGCGGCTCGC
>DAOUGF010000268.1:0-6004 GCA_034429295.1 Chloroflexaceae bacterium | reverse complement strand
CCCCGAAGCCGATGGCCGCCTCTTGCTCATGCCATCGCTGCATGCCCCTCTGCGCCGAGAGCGGGAACTGCACTACCAGCGAGCCGTCAGCGCCGGACCTGCTGCGGCGAAGCTGCACGGCAGCTGGCGCTCGCCTCAGTCAGCAGGCCATCGCTGCATGCCCCTCGGCACCGAGAGCGGGAACAGCAGTACCAGCGAACCGTCAGCGCTGGACCTTCTGTAGCGAGGCTGGACGACAGTAGCTGTGGGGCTGGTAGGGCAACTCCTCTCCCCGAGCTGGGCAGCTATAATAGCGATATGGACGAACTGCTGCTGGAAGAGCACGAACTGGGCGAGCGACTGCGGGCGTGGCTGGAGCAGGCCCCCGCAGCCGCCTTCTCCGTGGCTGTGGAGCGCCTGCCCGACGGGCGCGTGCTGCTGCGACCGCTGCCGGAGGCCAGCCCCGAGCTGCTGGCCCACCTGCGGGTCACCATGGCCAAGTACCGCGAGGCGCTCACAAACCTTACGTAGTTGTGCAGCTCGGAAGCGGGTTGGGTGTCGATCAACGACAGACCACGGCCGGGCAGGCTGCGGGCGGTCGTCGGTCCTTTGTCGTCGGTCGTCCCTATACACCCATGGGCAGAGCGGTTGACGGGCCAGGACTATGCGCTATCTGACGGCGGAAGAGCTGCTGATAATCCACCAGGCCCTGATCGAGCGCTTCGGCGGGATGGCGGGCATCACCGAGGCGGGCTTCGCGCGGCTCGAGGCCGCGGTCGCGGTGCCCCGGCAGAGCGCCTTCGGCGAGGAGCTGTACCCGGACCTGGCGGCGAAGGCCGGCGCCCTGGCCCACGCGATCTTGCAGAGCCACCCCTTCACCGACGGGAACAAGCGGGTGGCCGTGGCCGCCCTCGACCTGATGGCGAGTCTCAACGGGGCCACTCTGAGCGCTAAGAACGATGAGATCTACGCCGTGATCATGGCTGCGGCTGAGGCAATGCCGCGCTCTCAGCTGATCGACTGGGTGCGTGAGCATCTGGTGGTGACCCGCCACCTCACGCTCGGCGACCTCGTGGATATCCGCGACCGCTTCGGGGCCGATGACCCGTGGCGCTACGAGATCGTCAACTCCGCCGGGCTGCTCACAGCGCTGACCACGCCGTTCCAGGCGGCCTTCGGCCAGGAGGCCTTCCCAAGCGTGGTGGAGAAGGCCGCCGCCACGGTCTTCCTGCTGATCGCGAACCACCCCTTCCGCGACGGCAACAAGCGCGTAGCCGGTGAGGCGCTCCGGCTCTTCCTCGCCCGCAACGGCCTCACCCTAGACGCCGACGACGCCGAGATCCGCGCCCTCACCCGCCTCGTGACGACGCTCCACCACCCACGCGATCCCCGGTTGGTGGAGTGGATCGCCGCCCGCACCTCCACAGGCTGAACGACACGCGCCTTGCTGGTGCCCGTACTGCGTAGTCCGTAGTTGGTAGTCCGTACAGCGAGACCCTCACAGAGCCAGAGAGCCAGGCGATATGGCCAAAAAGGCCGCCTGAAATTGGACTAGTGATTCGGGGCGGCGCCCGATCCTCCGCACAGGGACGCCGCCCCGCTGGCTACTCCGCGCCGAAGCGGAAGATCGTCGTGTGGCGATACACCTCGCCAGGGCGTAGCACCGTCGAGGGGAAGGCTGGCTGGTTCGGCGAGTCGGGGAAGTGCTGGGTCTCCAGGCAGAAGGCGCTGTGCTTCTGGTAGGCGCGCCCCCCCTTCCCGCGGATGCTACCGTCGAGGAAGTTCGCCGTGTAGAACTGCACGCCCGGCTGCGTGGTGAAGAGCTCGAGGGTGCGCCCACTGCGGGGCTCGCGCACGAAGGCGACGGGAGTGGCGAGATCACCGCCATGGGCGAAGGCCCAGCAGTGATCATAGCCGCCGCTGGCGATGCGCAACTGCTCGTCGTCGGCGTTGATGCGCGCCCCGATCGCCGTGGGCGTGGTGAAATCAAAAGGCGTGCCGGCCACCGGGGCGAGCTCGCCCGTGGGGATCTGAGTCTCGTCCACCGGGAGATAGTGGGGCGCGTCGAGGCGCAGCTCGTGGTCGAGAATATCGCCGTCGCCGGCCAAGTTAAAGTAGGCGTGGTTGGTGAGGTTCAGGATCGTGGGCCGGTCGGTGGTCGCCTCGTAGTCGATCCGCAGCTCGCCCGCTTCGCTGAGCCGGTAGGTGACGCGGGCCTGTAGCGTTCCGGGGTAGCCCTCCTCGCCATCGGGGCTAACGTAGCTGAGCGTCAAGCTGTCGTCGGCGGGCTCGGCGCGCCACAGGGCGGTGTGGAAGCCGCCGGGGCCGCCGTGGAGATGGTTCGGCCCGTTGTTGGTGGCCAGCTGGTAGTTGACGCCGTCGAGGGTGAAGCGGCCGCGAGCGATACGGTTACCGTAGCGGCCGATCAGCGCGCCGAAGTAAGGGTGCGGGCCGAGGTAGCCATCGAGGGTGTCGAAGCCGTGGAGCACATCAGCGCGGGCGCCGGCGCGGTCGGGGAGCAGCAGGGCGACCAGGGTGCCGCCGTATGTGCACACCCGGGCCTCGATGCCGGCGGCGTTGGTCAGCGTGTACAGTTCGACCGCCTGGCCGGCGGCGGTGCGACCGAAGGGCTGGGAGCGGATCGGCATACTGAGCTCCTTCATGCTACGGGCGAGAGGGCGCAGAGATGATAGCACCAACGGGCTCAGCCGTGGGCGGGATAGCCGTCACGCGCACCAGCTCCACGGCCGCGCGCCGCCCCCAAAGCGCCAGGGCCGCCGCGCCGGTCGCGGCCGGGTAGACGCCGAGCCGCTCGCCCTCCCAGCTCAGCCGCAGCTTGCCGCCGCGGACAACGGCCCGCAGCTGTTGGTAGCTGAACGGGTCGAGGCCCTTCGGGAGCGGGAGCGCCCGCCGCCCCGGGCCACCGCCGGCAAGGAGCGCCCAACCCCCGCCCGCGTGGGTCAGCTCAAGGCGGGAGCCGAGCGCGCCGGTAGGCGCTGCGAGGCCGAAGCCGAACAGGCCTCCCTCGTCGAGCATGCGTACATTCAGGACCAGCTCACAGGCGGCGGGCAGCGGCCCTTTCAGCAGCGGGGCGGCGTTGTCGAGGGCCAGGAACTCGCCGCCGCTCACGCGCCAGCCCGCGCCGCCCTGCCAGCCCCACGCGGCAGGCGCGCCCTCGCCGGGGAAGAAGAGATCCGCCCAGCCCTCCGTGAGGGCGAAGCCCGCGAAGGCAGCGGCGGCGCCGTCGGTGTGGAGGGCCAGCGAGTGAGGGCCGGCGCCGGGGAGCGTCGCCTCCCAGCGGACCGCCGCCTCGTCCAAGGTGATGATGAGGCGCCCGGCGTTGAGCTCGACCCGCAGGAGGTGGAACGCCTCCGGGGCGAAGCCGGCGGGGAGCGGCAGGGCCTCGTCGATCCAGGCGCCCTCGCGCCGCAGCCGGGCCAGGGCGCGGGAGCGACTGGGCTGGATCACGAAGCGAGCCTCATCGCCGATGGTGACACCGTAGCCACCGTCACCATCGGCGGCGAGGGCGCGGACGCTCACCTCGGCCACGAAGTGATGGGCGCGGTAGCCGCATGTGGCGGTCGCGGGCTCCAGATCGCGCTGGAGCGCCTCGCCGCCATCGGCCGCCCAGCTGCCACCCGCGCAGGCCCAGGCGGAGCCCAGGCCGTTGGGGCTGGGCTCGTCGAAGAAATCGGCGAACGTGGGAGGGAGCACGGGTTGGGGAGTGGTGCTTGGGCCGAGCAGCAGCATGCGCTCGCCAGCCCAGTCGAGGCGGTCCACCGCCATCACCCGGCCGCTCATGTCGTCGGCCCAGCGGTGGTAGACGCAGAACAGTTCCGTGTTGCTCGGCCCACGGACGACCGAGTTGTGGCCAGGCCCCATGACGCCAGGCGAAGTCCGCAGAATCGGCAGCACCCGCTCGCCGTCGGCGGCTTGGACCCACTCCTCATCGCCGTCCACTTGGCTGGCGACGGCGTAGCTCACGCCGTAGCTAGGGCGCTGCCAGTTGCCGCCGCTGAACATCTGGAAGTAGCGGCCCTTGCGCTTGAGCACAAATGGCCCCTCGACGGTGTGCCAGCATACGCCGCCCTTCTCGGCTCGCTGCGGGTCGTAGATCTGCCAGTCGTAGCGAGCCCGCGTGACCGGGGTGGATGGGCCGGCAGGCGTGAGCGGGTCAGCGAGGCGCATGCGGGCGGTGCCGGTGCCGACGCGGGAGTGCTCCAGGTAGTCGGTGGCGTAGAACAGGTAGCGGCTGCCGTCCTCGTCCACAAAGACATGGGCGTCGATGGCGAAGGGCTCGCTGGTAAGGCTGCGCCCGCTGTCCACGAACGGCCCGGCGGGGTGGGCGGCGGTCGCCACCCGGATCTGCATGCTAGCCTCGTCGCCGATGCTGTAGTAGAGGTAGAAGCGGCCGTTGTGGTAGCTCACCTCGGGGGCCCAGAGGCAGGGCCAATCGCCGGGGAGCGGCTCTACCGCGCCGCCAACCTCCTCCCAGCGGGCCAGATCGCGCGAGCGCAGCACGCCGAACCAGCGGCCGTCGCGCCAGGAGCCCGTGCAGTAGGCCCAGTACTCGCCACAATACTTCAGCACGAAGGGATCGGGGAAGTTGTGGGGGTAGACTGGGTTGTGAAAGGTGGTTTGCATGGCGATCTTATTGCGGACCACAGGAATTGTTCAGCCTCGCAAGGCCGAAGCATTCGCGTAGCGGATGCTTCGGCCCTACATGCCGGGCAAAAGGACGCCTACGGAAGCGGCCGGGTCGGCGATGGCCTGCCGGTACTCGTCCACCAGGGGTGTGGGGCGCCAGCGAGGCCCACCAGGCGCGCCGAGGGTGTAGAGGCCAAGGTTAATGTAGTAGTACTCTTGCGGCTCTCTGCCGTAGCGGTAGCGCCAATCCACCATGGTGAAGAGCGGGAACCAGGTGTAGCCGAGCACGGGCAAGCCCCGCGCCCGCAGCCCCCTGATCGCTTCCAGCGACGAGCGCAGCCAGCGGGAGCGCACCTCGTGGTCACCCATCGCGCTCGTCTCGGTGATCATCACGGGGACATGATAGCGCTCGTAGTAAAGCTGGATCAGCTCGGCGAAGCCCGCGCCGTCCTGCTCCGTCGCCGTGTCCACCAGACGGCCCGCCCGATCCAGGCCGTAGAGCCTGGTTGACCATTGGGGGTAGAAGTTCAGGCCGAGGCAATCGAGCGTTAGGGGCCGCGCCGCCAGCTCGCGCAGCTCGGTCACGCTCACGCCGTTGCGGACCAGCCAGGGAAAGAGCGCGTGGTCGGGTGTGACGCGGCCCGTGATCAGGTCGAGGGCGAGGAAGCGGCGCAGCATCTCCTCCTCGGCGAAGGAGCGCAGCGCCTCATCGGCGGCCCGGCTGAGGCCGGCGGCCTCCACGTGCACCAGCAGCGCGCCGGGGTCGGCCTCGTAGATCGCCTCGGCGGTGGAGAGCATCCCCCTGGCGAGGTTGAGCATCACCGTGAGGTAGCCGCGATCGCCCCGCAGGTAGGGCGGCCAGACCCCGCGGCGACCGCAAAAGTCGGCGTTCACAAGTGGCTCGTTGAGGGGCGTGTAGCTGTGGATGAGTCCCTTGTAGCGCTCGGCCACGGCCCTGGCATAGACGGCCACGCGGCGAGGATAGTCGGACGCGGCGAAAGAGCGCTCCAGCCAGAGAGGCGTGCCGTAGTGCATCAGGTCGAGGATGACGCTGATACCGAGCCCCTCGGCGATGTACGGCAGCACCTGATCGGTCCAGCCCCAGTCGAACTGGCCGGGGGCAGGCTCGACGCGATACCAGGGGATGCCCCAGCGGATCGCTCGGACGCCGAGCTCGCGGGCGAGCGCCAAGTCCTCGCGCCAGTGCTCGTAGTGGCCTATCAGCGCGTACTCGTCGAGGGGGCGCAGGCCGGGGCGCGATTGAGGGACGAAGGTATCCTCGATGCCTGTGGCCCAGATGAAGGCCTCGGGCTCGGTAGCGGGCAGGCGAGGGTGTGTCATAAGGATGGCAGCTGGCAGATTGGAACTGTAGGGCCGA
>DAOUGF010000267.1:0-2243 GCA_034429295.1 Chloroflexaceae bacterium | reverse complement strand
TGGGGTCCAGGGGCGAGGCCCCTGGCGCGGGGGGTGTCGGGGGGCGTGCGTACGCCCCCTGACAAATCAAGCGGGGTGCGGGGCGCTTGCGCCCGCAAGTAATCGGGTTGCCCGCAGGCCATGGGCGCAGGGGCGGCAGCCCCGCAAAAAGCGGCAGCCCCGCACAGGCAAACCCCGTCACAGCGGCGCCGGAAGCCGGTACAATAGCGCCCGACGGGGCTGATCGCCAGCTTGTTCCCTGGGGTGCTCGGCTACCGCGGCTTCACACCTTCCCGATACGCCCCGGCAAGGCAGACTGCCTGTTCCTGCAGGTAGGGAGGAGCGCTGATTGAACCATCGAGTCTCGCCTTGGACGCTCTTCGTAACCTGGCTCTCCTTGGGGGCTCAATCCTGGGGCGGGGGCGCGGCCACGCTGCTGATGATCCGGCGCGAAGTGGTCGAGCGGCGGGGATGGATGAGCGGCGAGGAGTTCACCCGCTCCTGGTCGATCTGCCAGGTGGCGCCGGGGATCAACCTGCTCGGGCTCACCACGCTGATCGGCTGGCGCGTGGGGCGGGTCTGGGGCGTGCTGGTGGCGCTGCTTGGCCTGCTGCTGCCAAGCGTGGCGATCACGGCCCTGCTCACCGCCATCTACGCCGCCGTGCGCGAGCAGCCGGCGGTGCAGGCCGGCTTGCGCGGCGTGGTGCCGGCCACCGTTGGCCTCGGCCTGCTGCTCACCTGGCAGCTCGTCGTGCCGCTGGTCCGCCAGGCGAGGCGCGAGAGCCGGGCGAACCTGCTCGTCACCCTGGCCTTGCTCGCTGGCTCGACCCTCGTCGCCTCCCTCTGGCAGCCGCCAGTGATCGCCATCCTGCTCGGGGCCGGCGCCCTCGGTGCACTATACAGCTGGCTTAGCGCGCGACGACGGCGGGAGTAGCCGGCCCTCGCCCCGGCCCTGCCCCTGAGCGGGAACGCAAGGGGCCGGGGGATGCGGGCCGGCGCCTCCAGCTTGCTCAACGCCGCAGCAGCGGCATGTGCAATCTCGTGCCGCCGCCCGCGGCCAGCGTCGCCACGTTCGAGACGCCGCCGCCCGGCCCTGGGTTGAACACCGTCACCTCGGTCTCCGCGAATCCCGCCAGCTCGCCGGCATCGACCGTGGCCCGCAGCTCTGTTGCGCCCACGAAGCTCGCCTCATGCGCTACGCCGCCCCAGACGACCTGCGCGCCCGGCACGAAGTTGCTCCCGGTGACGATCAGGGTTCTGCCGGCCAGCGCCAATCGCGTGATCCGCGGCGTCGGGTTGAGGACCTCGAAGGTCACGCTGTTCGACGGCAGCGCCTCCAGCCCCGGGTTCGCCACGGTGATGCTGCGCACGCCCGCCGCCGCCAGGCTCGCCGCCGGGATCGTCGCCCGCAGCTCCGTGTTGCTCACGAAAGTCGTCGGGAGCGGCGTCCCATCCAGCAGCGCTGTCGCCCCTTCCACGAAACCGCTGCCCGTGAGCGTCACCGTTGTATCGCCAGAGCCGCGCGGCGCGGAGCCGGGCGCGACCCCACTCAGGACGGCGCCGTCGCCGAGAACAGCGGCGGCCCAGGTGGCGGGCCGGTTCCACGTCGCGCCTCGTGGCCAAAGGTAGTTATCGCCCACGGCGCTCACGTCGGCCTGCTCGACACTCAACCCGATGGGGTGGCCCCAGCCGCCCAACGCGGTCGCGTCGATCCGCAACTCCGCCATCCAGCTGCTCGTCGTTGCGCTCACCTGCCCCCGCAGCCCGGCGGCGCCGATGGCGGCATAGCCCGCACCGTTGCCTTGGTACGTCATGGCCACGCCGTCCTCGCCCAAGGTGAAGGCGTAGTCGCTCTGCTGCGGCGCGGTCGCCCGGCCGTAGGTCGTGTCGATTCGCAGCACCGCCATTGTTCCGGGCGAGCTACCACCGGTACGCCGCATCCCGATGAAGCAGGCCCACAGCGCGTCGCTACTGCGCAACAGCCGCACATAGGCTCGCGAACCGTCGGCGTAGGCCGCGAGCGGCACCTGGGACGCGCCGCTGTAGGCCGTATCGTCGCAAGTGCCGTCGAGCACTGGCTCGGTCCCTCGCGGGATCTGCAGGGGCGCCACAGTAAACGGAGCCGTCGCGGTCGCCTCCTTGCCTGCAGTGTCTTTGGCGGTGAGCGCGAGCGTGTAGTCGCCCGGCGCGAGCCCATCGATCAGCTGCGCGCCTGCCGGGAGCGGCTGCCCATCGAGCGACCAACGCAGTGCGCTCGTGGGCAG
>DAOUGF010000266.1:0-3475 GCA_034429295.1 Chloroflexaceae bacterium | reverse complement strand
CGCTGAAGCTGACGGCCCGGCAGCGGCTCGACGATGTGGTCAGGCTCACCAGCGGCCTGCCCTTCGGCGGCACCGACTGCGCGCTGCCGATGCTGTGGGCGCTCGAGCAGCAGGTCCCGGTGGACACCTTCGTGGTCTACACCGACAACGAGACCTGGTTCGGCAATGTTCACCCAGCGGAGGCGCTGCGGCGCTACCGCGAGCGGATGGGCATCGCAGCGAAGCTGATGGTCGTCGGCATGCTGGCCAACCGCTTCAGCATCGCCGACCCCGACGACGGCGGCATGCTCGACGTCGTTGGGTTCGACACGGCGGCGCCCCAGGTGATGCGCGACTTCAGCGCAGCCGCGTAGCGGGGCAGCAGGATAGCGGGGCAGCCGAGCGCTGCCCCGTTATGTAGAACCACAGAGATCGTTCGGTAGGTCCGTGGAGGCCAAAGCGTTCGCCCCAGATCGCTCGTGTAGTACAGGCGCTATCTGGGGCGAACCCTTTGCTGCCGAGTGGCAAGTGTGGCTCGATTTAGCGCACCTTGACGATGATCTTGCCGACGTTCTGGTTCGCCTCCATGTAGCGGTGCGCCTCGGCGATCTCGTCGAGCCGGAACGATCGCGGGTCGATCAGCGGGGCGAGCTCGCCCCTGGCGAAGGCGGGCAGCACCTCGCGCGTGAACGCTGCCACCAGCCGCCCTTTCTGCTCGATCGTGCGATCGCGCAGAGTTGAGCCGTGCACCGAGATCTTCTTCGAGAGGAACAGGCCAAGATTGACATTGGCCTGCGCGCCGCCGAGGAGCCCGACCAGCACCAGACGGCCCCAGAGAGCCAGGGCGCGCAGGTTATCGTGCCAGTACGGGGCGCCGATGAAGTCGATGATCAGGTCCACCCCTGCGCCCCCGGTGAGCTCCGCGACACGGTCGGCAAAGTTGTGTTGCTGGTAGTCGATGACGGCGTCAGCGCCCAACCGCTCGACCTGCGCCACCTTCCCGGTGCTCACGGTGCTGAAGACCGTGGCGCCCTTCCATTTCGCCAGGCTGATGGCGGCCGAGCCGACGCCGCTGGCGCCGGCGTGGATCAGGACGCGCTCGCCCGCGACGAGCCGGCCGATCTCGACCATGTTGCTGTACGCCGTCAGCCAGGCCTCGGGGATTGCCGCCGCCTCATAGAGGCTGAGCGACTCCGGCACCTCCATCACGGTCTCCTGGGGCACGGCCACCTGCTCGGCGTAGCCACCGCCGCCAAGCAGGGCCATCACTCGCTGGCCCGGCCGCCAGCGGGTAACCCCTGCGCCGACGCGCTCGATCACCCCAGCGCACTCGAGGCCGGGGTACGGCGGCGCGCCGGGCGGCGGCGGGTAATTCCCCCTCCGCTGGCTGATGTCGGCCCGGTTGAGGGCAGTGGCCTCGATGGCGATCACAACCTCTCCCGGCCCTGGCTGCGGATCGGCAACCTCGACCAACTCGAGCTGTTCGGGGCCGCCCGGCTGAGCAACGAGCACTGCTTTCATCGCCCTGCCCCCTCACGCTGTAGCTCGACGCGCAGCCAGGGCTGTTCGAGGGAGCACTCGCTCCCCTGCAGGAACTGCACGGCCGAAGCGCCGTCGAGCACACGATGGTCGTAGGTGAGGCACAGATACATCATTCACTCCAGCGAAAGGCTCTGGTTCTTGACCATGGCCGCCTCGAAGTGCTTGCCAATGGCGATGCGCTCTCCCGCATGGTTCCGGCAGGCGCCTGCGCCGGGCGACAGCTGCCAGTTGCGTGAGCGCAGAGACAGTACAGGCGCGTGCTACCGGAAGTCTATCACAGAATGCTTGGAGGCCCTCTGTGCCTCTGGGGTTAGCATGGCAGGGGCAACGTCCATAGGTGTGACCGCCCTTGCAATCTCGTCAGTTCTGTCAGGGGGCGGACGCGCGCCCCCCGACACCCCTACGCCAGGGGCCTTGCCCGAGACGCCGAGCGAGAGTACGGGGCCACCGCGCACATGCCCTGCCACGGCTAACCCTCGCCACGGGACAGCGAGGCGTAGAGCGCCTCGTAGCGCGGCAGCAGGGCCTGAACGCTGAAGCGCTCCCTGGCCTGAGCGCGGGCGTTCTCGCCGAGCCGGCGGCGTTCAGCTTCGTCGGCGAGCAGGGCGGCCAGACGGGCGGCGAAGGCCTGCGGCGTGGCGGCGAGCGCCCCGGTGATGCCGTCGGCGATCACGTCTGGCGTGCCGCCGGTGGGCATCGCGAGGATGGGCGCGCCGAGCGCGGCGGCCTCCAGCAGCACTCTACTCAACGGCTCGCCCCACTCTGAAGGGAAGAGCAGTAGGTCGCAGCGGGCCATCAGCCGCAGCACCTCGTCGTGCCCGGCCCATGCCAGGAAGCGCACGGGCGTCTGCAGCGTGCCCAACTCCCGCTCGAGCCGGCCCCGCAGCGCACCGTCGCCCGCCACCACCAACGTGAAGGGCGGCAGCTCGGCGGACGCCTGCGCGCGCAGCTCGCTGAAGATCGCAGGCAGCAGCCCGGCGCCCTTGTTCGGCTCCAGCTTGCCCACAAAGAGCAGCAGCGCGCCCTCCCAACTCGTGGCGGGGGATGTGGCTGCGATCTCCCTAGCCACCTCTAGATCGACCATGTTCGGCAGCACATGGAGCTGCTCCCGCGGCACGATGGCCTCGAGGCGGCTGGCGATATAGCCGCTCACCGCCACCACGGCGTCGGCCTGGCGAAGAAAGGACGCCCGCCGCCGCATGTGGGCGAGCATGTACGGCAACGCCGGCAGCGCCACGACGCCCTTGAGCGGGCCGAGGCGGGCCACGAGCTCGGTGGTGAGGGCCGCCCATCCGCCGCCGCCGTAGGGGAGCCGATCGCCGTGCAGCCCGGTGGCGAAATAGTGCCAGGGCCAGTGGTCGCGCACCGTGATCACCACCGGCACACCGAGCGCGCGCCCGGCGAGCACGGCGGCAGGGGCCGTCTGCACATGCTGAGCGTGGATGACGTCGGGCCGCGGCCCGCGCCGCGCCTCAGCCACGATGGCGCGCGCCAGCGGCCGCCAGAGCGCCTCGTGGCGAAAGTAGTTCTGCACGATCGGCAGGGCGGGCGCAGAATAGCCGACCCGCAGCGCCGGCACACCCAGCGCATCGTAGCGCGATACGCCTCGCCTGCCGCGGGCGGGGACGATAGCGCTGACGCTGTGGCCGCGAGCGAGCAGGGCACTGGCCAAGGCGTGGCTGCTCCAAGCCGCGCCGCCCTTGCCGTCGGGCGGGAAGACATCGCTGGGGATGAGGATTCGCATAAGGCTCCGAAGGCTAGGATACAGGATCCTAGCAAGTTGTCCAGCAGCTTCCTGCTCTGTGCAGGGCATGAGCGAAGTCAGCGGGCGCAAGCGCTTCGCGCCACTGCGTCCGGTGCCCCGCACCCCCGCTTGTTTTGTCGGGGGGCGTACGCACGCCCCCCGACGCCCCCCACGCCGGGGGCCTTGCCCCATGTGAATCAAGATTAGGCT
>DAOUGF010000265.1:0-4249 GCA_034429295.1 Chloroflexaceae bacterium | reverse complement strand
CCCCGCGGCCCCACCACCGTCGCCAGGCCGGCGGGCATGGTCGCCAGGTCCGGCTCGAGCACGGCCGCCCGCAACGCGGCCACCAACTGCTCCTCGGTGGCCTCAGCGCCGAGCAGGATATTCTCACGCAGCGTCTCGGAGAAGAGCCGCGCCACTTGGGGCGTGTAGGCGCACCGCGGCGGGCGGAAGAAGGCCGCCGCGTCGGCCACGGGCTCGCCACGCCAGCGCAGCTCGCCGCTCTGCGCCGGCAGCAGCCCCAGGATCGCACGCAGCAGCGTGCTCTTCCCCGCCCCCACCCGGCCCGTCACCACCGTCAGCGAGTCGGGCGGCAGCGCTAGGCTCACGCCCTCCACCCCGCGTCCGCTCGCCGGGTGCCGATAGGTGAGGCCCCGAAGCTCGAGGAGCGGCATTGCCGGGCCGACGACCGACGACCGACGACCGACCACTGCCTCATCGCTGTATGATCCATTGCCTATCAGCGTGTCCGTGGTCGGTCGTCCGTGGTCGGTCGTCCGTGGTCGGTCGCCCACAGGCGCCACCATCGCCTCCGCAGGCTCGTCGGGGATCAGCTCGCTCAGACGGCGGATGGCGGCCTCCTGCTGCTTGTAGTCGCCCACGAAGGTGCCGAGCAGAGAGGGCACCTCGACGGTGTGCCAGAGGTAGGTGATGAAGAGGGCGAAGTCGCCGACGCTGAACTCGCCGCCGGCGATCGCCCGGCCGGCCAGCAGCAGCACCACGCCGGTGCCGAAGACGACGATGTTGTCGGTGAGCGAGAACATCAGCTGGCCCAGCAGGCGCTCGCGTACGGCCGCCCGGCGCCGCACGTCGTTCAGGCGTGCCAGGTGGGCCACCACCGGGGCCTCGGCGCCGGCTACCTTCAGCGCCTGCACGGCGCCCAAGGCCTCGCCGAGGAAGCCGCTCACCTTGTCGTCGGCGGCGGCCCGCTCCTCGTAGTAGCGCAGCAGTCGCGTCCAGGCCCAGCGCGCCACGCCAGCCAGGCCGAAGAGTGGCAGGAACACCACCAGCGTGATCGTCAGGTTGATGCTCGCCATAATGGCGACAGCCAGGCCGAAGAGCAACAGATAGCCCGCCACGTGGGGCAGCCAGAGCGGGAAGTCGGTCACCTCGCCCACATCGTCGCCGTAGCGGTTGAGCGCCTCGCCGGTGGGCACCGGCGGCGGCAGGGCCCCGGGGCGGCGCAGCAGACTCGCCAGCAGGTTGTGGCGCAGCAACAGCCTCGTGTCGCGGCGGAAGGTCACCTCGTACCAGATGTCGGCGAAGGAGGCGCTGAGCTGGGCCACGCCAATACTCACGTAGAGCGCCACCAGGGCCCACAGCCCGATGGTCACGGGCGCGGCGCCTGTGATGCTGTCGAAGAAGGCTTTCTCCACCAGGCCGAGGCCCACCGGAGCCACAATGAAGAGGATGTGGAACACGCAGTGGAGGGCGTAGACCAGCGGTGTATGACGGATCAGGCGCCAGTTCAGGGTGATGGTTTTCATGCGAGCACCTCTTCGATCCCCGCCCGCAGCAGCCGGGCGAAGCGCGATCCACGCTCAGCGACCAGGGCCTCCCGCGGGCCGCTCTCGACCACGCGGCCACCATCGAGAATGGCGATCGTATCGGCCCGCTCCACCGTGCCGAGCCGGTGGGCGATGATGATCGCCGTGCGACCCTCAAGCAACCTGTCGATCGCCCGCTCCAGCAGCCGCTCGGTGGCCGGGTCGAGGCGCGAGCTGGCCTCGTCGAGGATCAGCAGGCCGGGGTCCTTCAGGAAGACCCGGGTGAAGGCGAGCAGCTGGGCCTCGCCGGCCGAGAGGCCGTGCCCGCCGCCGCCCAGCGGCGTGTCGAGCCCCTGGGGCAACCGGCAGACCCACTCCCAGAGGCCAAGGGCCCGCAGCGCCGCCTCCAGGCGGCCATCGTCCACCGCCTCGTCGAACAGCCGCAGGTTCTCGCGCACGCTGGCCTGGAAGAGCTGCACATCCTGGGTGACCATCGCCACCCGCCCGCGCAGCTCGGCCAGGGCGAGATCCCGCAGATCCACGCCGCCGATGCGGATCGCCCCGGCCTGCGGGTCGTAGAGCCGGAACAGCAGCCGGGTGAGGGTCGTCTTTCCGCTGCCGGTGCGGCCGAGGAGGCCCAGGATCTGGCCAGGGGCCAGCTCGAGATCGATGTCGTAAAGTGTGGGCGA
Organism: Chloroflexaceae bacterium; assembly: GCA_034429295.1. Taxonomy (GTDB): domain Bacteria; phylum Chloroflexota; class Chloroflexia; order Chloroflexales; family Chloroflexaceae; genus OHK40. Next base: position 2,058 of record DAOUGF010000265.1, on the reverse strand, counting down.
CGACCGACGACCGACGACCGACGACGGCGCATCGCCAGCACTGGCGTCGTTGGCTGTGCTGCCACGGTTATCGCTTGGGGCCGAGCGGTGGTCGGTCGTCGGTGGTCCGTCGTCGTAAGCGAACGTCACCCCCTCAAAGCTCACCGCCAACGCCCCCTCCGGCAGCGTGGCTCGTGGCCGCTCCTGCACCAGCGGGCGCTCGGCGAAGAGGGCGTTCACGCGATCGATGCTTGCGCCGGCCCGCTGGAGGTCCTGGGCCTGCTCGCGCAGCCTGTCGAGCGGGGCGGCGAGCATGCCGACGTAGGCGACGATCAGGTAGGCCCCGCCGATGCTGGCGGAGCCGGCGAGGTAGAGCAGCGCGCCGAGGATGAGCCCGGCGGCGTAGCCGGCGGTGGAGAGGAAGGTGGTGGCGGCGTAGGAGATATTGCTGCCCATGCGGGCGCTGCGCTCGCTGTTCTGCGCCGCGAGCACGAGGGCGTCGAACTGCTGGAGGGTGTGGGCTTCGGCGCCGCTGGCGCGGATCTCCTCGGTGCCCTGGAGGCGCTCCTCGAGGAAGCCAACGGCGCGGGCCTCGGCCGCCCGCTGCCGCTCCCAGCGCTGGCTGCCGATCTGCTGGAGCGCGCTGAGGACGCCCAGGCTCAGCAGGACGTAGATGGTGAGCGCGACGCCGACCCGCCAGTCCTCCAGCCAGAGGGCCGTGAGCACGCCGATGATCAGCAGGAGATTGGCGAGCACAAAGACGCTGAACTGCGAGAAGAAGTTGGCGAGGGCGGTCACATCTCCGTCGATGCGCTCGATCAGCTCGCCGGGCGTGTGGGCTTTGTGGAAGCCGAGGTCGAGGCTGATCACGTGGCGGGCCAAGTCGGCCCGCAGGCTGTTGGTGGCCTGCCAACCGAGATTCTCGCCGATGTAGGCGCTGGCGAGGCTGGCGGCCCGCTGGGCGATTCCGGCGGCGATGTAGGCGACGGCGAGCCAGATCAGGGCACCTTGGGCGCCGCCGGTTGTGGCGCTGTCGATGAAGCGCCCGATCAGCTGGGGGCCGACGAGCTGCAGCCCGATGCTGCCTACGATCAGGGCGCCGAGCAGGGCCAGGCGGCCTCGGTGGGGCGAGAGATAGGCGGCGAGCAGCCGCCAGTAGCGGTCGAGAGCGAAGGGCATACTGTTGCGCTCCAGAAATAAAGCGGCCACCGCATCCGGTGGCCGCTGATGGTCGATTGTCGGTCACGGAGCGTCAGCCCGGCGCGGCGGGGCCGCGGCGCGGGTGGCTGAGCTGCCCGCGGGCGCAACAGGGATTAGCCGCGCCGCCGGACGCCAGAGGGCGTGCGGCGCGGGAACCTCACCATGTCAAGCAAGGACTAGCCGCGCCGCCGAACGCCTTCGAGCGTGCAGCGCGGGAGCCTCGCTATGTCAGGCTGCGGGCGCGCTCAGTTCCGGCTCACCTCCAGGCTGGCGGCGAGACGGAGCAGGTTGTGCGCGCGGATTGACACGGTGGGGCCTCCTTAAGAGTATGCGTTCGAGTGTCGTTGCCGTGAGCGTAGCAGGCTGTCGGGGCGCTGTCAATTCGGCCGTTAGGCGGAGCCGCGCTGTCGCGCCCGGCTCGTGCTATCATGGGATTGTGGCGCAGCTCAGCACAACCATCGCGCGGCTGCGGGCGGCGCTGGGCCGGCCCGGGCTGCGGCGCGCCGCCGGCAACACCGGCTGGCTGCTCGCCGACCGGTTGCTGCGCCTGATTGGCGGTGTGCTGGTGGGCCTCTGGGTGGCCCGCTACCTCGGCCCCGCCGGCTTCGGCGCCCTCAGCTTCGCCCTCGCCCTGAGCATCATCGTCACCTCGGTGGCCACCCTGGGCCTCGACAACATCCTGGTGCGGGAGTTGGTGCGCGGCCCCGCCCGCGAGCCGCGCCTGCTCGGCAGTGCGCTCTTCCTGCGGCTCTGCGGCGGCCTCGTGGCCCAACTCGTGATCGTCGCCTTGGCCGCCCTGCTCCGCCCCGGCGATGGGATGGCCCTGGCGCTCACGGCGATCGTTGGGCTCGGCGGCGTGCTCCAGGCCTTCCTGGTGAT
>DAOUGF010000264.1:0-2019 GCA_034429295.1 Chloroflexaceae bacterium | reverse complement strand
GGAACGATGCGCTGGGATACCATTAGAGTAGCTCTTCAGCAACAGTATGGCCTGAGCCGTTCTCTCCTGATCTACTATCTCATTCCGTTCCAACAGGCCGGCTTAAGGCGGCTTTACCGGCAGTTCATTCGTCCAAATGACCTCTGCTTTGACATTGGCGCCCACGTGGGAAGCCGGGTCCGGGTCTGGTTGCGCTTGGGGGCGAGGGTTGTGGCGGTTGAGCCTCAGCCACATTGTATGCAGCTGCTGCGGCGCTGGTATGGGCACTGGCCACATGTGACGTTGTGTGAGCAGGCTGTGGGCGCAACCTCCGGCAGCGCGACGCTCTGGATAAGCCGGCATACGCCTACGGTCTCAACGACCTCACAAGCCTGGCAACGGCGCGTCCAACAAACCCCTGGCTTTGCGGCTGTGCGCTGGGATACCCCTATCTCCGTGCCTGTCACGACCCTCGATGCACTGATTGCACAGTATGGCGTCCCCGATTTCTGCAAAATCGATGTGGAGGGCGCGGAGCTTGATGTGTTAGAGGGGCTCTCCCAGGCGCTGCCCAAGCTCTCATTCGAATATCTGCCTGCCACGATAGACATCGCGGTCGCGTGTATCGAGCGGCTGAGCCAGCTTGGAGAGTATGAATACAACCGGACCGTCAGCGAGTGGCCATGGCTTCGTGAGCGTCACTGGCTTACCCCTCGCGCGATGATAGCCAAGCTGGAGCGCCTGCCACGCAATCATGCGGGGGGCGACATCTACACGCGCCTGGTGAGCAGCAGAGCTGGCAACCCCTAGTTATGCAGCTCGGAAGTGAGTTGAGGGCTGGATGACGACCGACCAAAGACGACAGATCACCATCGGGCAGACTGCGGGCGGTCGTCGGTCGTCGGTCGTCTGTCGTCGGTGGTCAATCCAGCAGCTCTCTTGTGGCTAGCCCACGCTGCGGTCACAATGCGCTGCGGCCATTTACGGACAACAAAAGTTCTAGTGTTCTTTTAATATACTGCGGGGCCTGGGCGTGCTAAACTAGACATAACCCCTGCCTCGTCTGCTAACAGTTTCTTGAGCGTACCTGGCCGGGCATCGCGCCTCCTGCTCTGAAAGGAGGCCTTCGATGGCGGTCACGTCACGATCCTTGAAGCCGACCCGCGTCCCTATGCGGGTCGGGAAGGCGCTCGCTTGGCTCGTGCAGGCGAGCGTATATGCCCTGGCGCTGCTTGCCCTCACCCTCGTCGTCAGTCGCGGCCTGGGCTGGGCGCAGCGCTCGCTGGATGATCTGCGCTACGGGATGCCCCGCACCGTCCACCTGGCCGGCGTCGTCGGCGGGGGGGACAGCGAGGTATCCCCGACGCGCTTTATCGCTCTCAATATCGATGGGCAGGTTAGTGTTCTGGTGTTGCCCGGCGGCGATGTGAACCGTCTGGCGACGCTGCCGGGGCCCTATGTCATCGGGGAGGACGGGAACACAGCGGTACCGCTGCTGTCGCTCGCCGACCTGACCGGGGATGGCGCCCCGGACCTGCTCGTCACCATCCGTGGGGAGACGGTTGTTTATGGAAATAATGCCGGAACCTTCGCGCTACTCACGCCGGAGGAGCGGGCGCGGCTGGAGACGCCGACGGGGACGCCGTAGGCAGTGTCGAGAGCCAGGGGAAGCAGTGGGGCGGCCAGCGATGGCCGCCTCGCTGTGTTAATGGGGCGCTGCCCCCTCCGGACCACCCCCAAGCCGGAGGGCCGTACTGTGCCGACGGCCAGCGGCGTACCCGTCCCATCGACGGGCAGAGCCATCCGCCTCGGCCGGTGGCAGAGCGGCGGTCGGGGTGGTGTGCGAGCATCGGTTGTGCCGCTCGCTTCCGCACACCGGGTTCAGGAAAGTTTGGCGTCGGCACGCCGTAACGAACAGGGCGCAACCAGCGGGCGAGGGCCACCGCGCTCGGCCAGGGCTCAAGCCCGACGATGAGACGAGGTAGCAGATCAGCGGCGGCACGGCACTGGCTTCCGACTTGGGGTCCGGGGCAGCGCCCC
>DAOUGF010000263.1:0-10802 GCA_034429295.1 Chloroflexaceae bacterium | reverse complement strand
GCTGGTCGCAGCGTTCTCATCAGCGTGCCAGAAATGTTCGCTCAGGCAGAGGTGGGGCGTCGGGGCAAACAGGCCACTCGCGCTGGCGGTCCAGCCGGGTGGCTGCTCGCCGATCCGGCGCACGGCGGCGAAGGTATGGACTTCCAAGAGCAGGGCGCCGCCATCGGCAAGCGCTCCGCGGACACGGGAGAGCAGGGCGGCGGCTTGCTCGCGCCTGAAGACGTTCAACTCGCCGAAGATCAGCATCGCCAAGTCGAAGCCTGCGCCAAACTCAGCCTCCCGCAGGTCGGCCAACTTATAGTGGCAGGCCAGCTGCTCGGCCGCGGCCGTGGCTTGGGCGTAAGCGATCGAGGCAGGGCTGTAGTCGATGCCCACGCAGCGATGGCCGAGGCGGGCCAGGCGGCTGGTGTACAGCCCTGGCCCGCACCCGAGGTCGAGGATCTGCGCAGGGCGCTCGCCCAGCAGGGCCTGATGGATCCAGGCGACGTGGCGGTCGATGATACTAGCGCGGCGGGAGGCCGCGTCGTGGGTCTGCGAGAGATGCTCCTGGAGCATACGCTGGCTGAAGCCGGGCTCGTGCCAGGGGATGTTATCGCCCTCGGCCCAAGGCGTTGGCGGCAAGGCGCGCTCTAGCAGGTCAAGCAGCTGCAAGGTATTCCCCACCGATTGGCTATCCTCCTGGTCCTCTACTCTATAGCTCATCCGCGTGGGCGCATCAGACAGCCACGGCGATCTGCTGCGCCCAAGCGCCGGCCCGCTCGAGCTCGCCCTCCTTCAATGGGCCCTCCGTGCCGGCCACATAGAAGCCCTCCGGCGGCAGGGCCTGGGTGCCGCCCTTCCGCTCGAGCATCGCCTCGATCGGCTCGGCGGCGTAGCCGAAGAGCCTGATCATCAGGGGCAGGATGCGCGACTTCACATCGCTCGCCGCGATGCGCGTGTCGAAAGCGGCCACGCGAACGCCGTGCAGGCTGTTGGGCGGCAGGCCCTTCAGCCAGGCTTGGGTTGCCGGCGAGGGGCGAAAGCCGCGCGTCGGGGAGCCGATGCACAGCAGGTCGAGCCCGGTCAGGTGCTCCGGTCGCACCTCGCCGACCCGCAGCACCGTTACCTCGCCGCGCTCGCCGAGGGCGGCGCCGATCGCCTGCGCGACCTGCTCGGTGTTGCCGAAGAATGAGTCGTAGACCACGAGCGCTTTCATGTGCTCCTCCGTTAACTATGGCCGCTCCCTGCCACTTCCTGCGGCGCGCCGCCATTTGGCCTCGCCAGGCGGGAAGATCTGTATCATCTTCCCGTTGTCCCTATTCCGACGCGACTAGCGGTAGGTGGAGCGACATACCGCACAAGGGGTTCAGCGGTAGCGACCACAGTTCCTCGCCATGCACGCCGTCGTCCGCGGCGAGAATCAGCCGGTCGCCGAAGAACGCGGATCCGCCGCTCAGCCGCGGCGACGACGAGGTGGGGCCAGGGGTGAGATCCCGGCAGAGCCGGGTGCCTTCAGAAGTGCCATCGCTGATCCATAGCTCGCTGCCGTGCGCCGCATCACCGCCGACAAACAGCACCTTATCGCCGATAGAGGTTAGGTCGCGTGGCCTGAGGTTCCAGTTTGTAGTGTCAAATGAGCGCACAAGCCTCGTGCCGTCGCTGGTGCCGTCGGTATACCATAGCTGTCTATCCGAGCCCTCCGGGCTGGACTGGACAAAGAACGCGCCGCCATCTGTGGCTACGAGGCTGCTAACTAGTCCAGTAAGCTGACGAATCACTCGCGTGCCAGCCTCTGTGCCATCACTCACCGCGATCCACCCATCACTAGAGTCTATCTGGGCGAAGAACAGTCTTCCAGACGCGCTGTCGCTGACATAATCGTTGTACCCTGCGCGCTGCCCAATCCTACCGGAGAGCCGGGTGGTGCCAGCGAGAGTGCCATCGCTGGCCCAGAGCGAGTTATCTCCTTCGCCGTAGCCAACCTGCATGAACAGCAGCCGGTTGCCAAGGAGATCCAGCGTCGCGACCGAGGGCGCGATCATGTGGGTCCCTGTGGGCGTGCCGTCACTTGTCCAGAGCTGATGTGGGACGTAGAACTGCCAGACGACGACCATCAGGTGATGTGGCAGCGCGTAGCGCGGCGTGAGCGGCTGACCGCTAACCTTTCCAGTGAGCTGGAACGTATAGACGAGCTGCGCCCTGCTCAGGTCGGCGCTAAGCACCCAAAGGTCGCGATTCAGCGATCCAGACGTGAAGAACCCCAGATCGCCCACGACAGTCAGCCCGGTGCCGGCGGCGACGCCATCGGGCTGCTCGGCCGTCCGGATCGGCATGGTTCCTGCAGCCGTCCCATCGGTGCGCCAGAGCTTGTTGGCCGCGACGAAGACCAGTGTGCCACCGAATGGGGCGAAATCGCAGGGCAAGGAGCTTCCAGGCCCGGGGAGGAGATCGAGGAGCAGCCGGGTGCCTGCCGTGGTACCGTCACTCACCCACAGCTCCCGGCCGTGTATGCCATCGTCGGCGCTAAAGAAGAGCTGATTGCCATGTGAGTATAGGCACATCACCGTGGAGCCGGCTGGCGGAGCGTTGAGATACTTGACGAGCCGCGTGCCCTCTGTGGTGCCGTCGCTTGCCCACAGCTCCGCGCCGTACTGCGATGTAGTTGCCGAGAACAGCACCTGGCCTGCGAACGAGGTTAAGCTCTGCTCTATTGCTACGAGTGGAGCGATCTGTGTGGTTCCCGCCGCAGTGCCGTCGGTGAGCCACAGCCCTTCCCCCTCGGTCCCGCTGACACTGAAGATAGTGTTAGCGCCGAGTGCCTTGAATGCGAAACGAGGGGGGATCAGTGAGCTGTCGAACACGCGCAGCAAGCGCAGTTCCGAGTTGTCACAGCTAGCCAGCAGCCGAGTTGTGCCGGGGTCGTGTGCCTCAACAAAGACACAGCCGGCTCCGGCGTGCAGGACGGTGTAGTCAGGGAACGGCGCCGTGTCGTCGGGCGGCCGGGGAACCATTGTCGTCCCTGCCTCAGTGCCGTCGCTACGCCAGAGTTGCCAGCCGCGCGAGCCATCATCTGCGAGAAAGAAGCTCTGGTCGCCCACCGTGGCGAACTGCCCACCCCAGCTGCTTCCCGGCCCTGGGTTGATGTCGGATACCAGGCTGGTGCCGCTCTCGGTGCCGTCGCTACGCCACAGCTCATAGCCGTGTACGCCGTCGTCGGCCGTGAGCAGTAAGGTTTCGCCTATGGCGCCGAATACATAGGGGTTGCCCGCTGCTGGGCCAGGGTTGATATCCCGCACCAGGCGCGTCCCGGCGGGCGTCCCATTGCTCACCCACAGTTCCGAGCCGTGGGCTGCATCGGTACCCTCAAAGTAGACGAGGTCGCCCACCGCAATCATTTCGACCAGCGGAAAGCTGCCGCCATCGCTGTACGGGCCGAGCTCGTGAAGAAGGACCGTTCCATCGGCGGTGCCATCGCTCGACCAGAGGCCCCAGCTTTGTGTGCCGTCATTGGCGATGAAAAAGGCTCGCTGGCCCGTCGTCACGATCCTCGCTGCTGTGGCTGCGAAGGCGTCCCCTGGGCCAGGGTTGAGATCGCGAACGAGGGCGGTGCTTTCCTTCGTCCCGTCGCTGCGCCACAGCTCGGTGCCATGCACGCCATCGTTGAACACGAAGATCAAGGAGCTCCCGAGCGCACCCACGGCTCTTACGTCCCAAGGAGCCCTACTGCCTTCTCCGGGACGAGTGATGAAGCTTGTGCCATCGGCAGTCCCGTCGGTTGACCAGAGGCCCCAACCGTGAATGTGGTCTCTGGCAAAGAAGAACAGGCGATCGCCCACCACTGTCAGGTAGGTCGGGGAGGCATCGAGCGGTTGGACAGTCTGATTGATATCTGCGAGCAGGAATGGCTGCGGTGGGCCGGATTGGGCTGTTGCCGGCTCGCCTGGAGGGAAGGTCGCTGCCACCAGGATCAGCAGGAGCACAATCGTGCACCTGAACGCGTGTGGGATGTATCTACGGCTCGACGATGTGCTCATGGCTTCTCTCCTGTGGTGATAGTGGATGCAACGCCGCCATCTCCCAGCGACCACCGGAGAAACACGGCTAGTACCCGTACAGCGTAGTCCGTAGTCGGTAGTCCGTATAGCGAGAGCCTCACACAGCCAGGGAGCCAGGCAACATGGCTAGAAAGGCCGCCTGAAATTGCACTAGGGAGTAGAGTCATCTGCGACGGCAGCTTCAGGATACGCGTGAGCGCGGCCCTCTATTGGAAAGAGGCCGCTAGCTGCAGGGAAGATTCGTTCACGGGCGGCCAACCGTGAAGTGGCCTCTTCCCGCCGTGATCAGTGGGCGCGCCGCTAAGGCAGGCGATCTGATGAGGTGTCGGGCAGCTGCCGCAAGGCCCAACATTCGATTCGCAGAGGTGCGGAAAGGATTCGCAGGAGTGCGGAAAGGATTCGCAGAGGTGCGGAAAGGATTCGCAGAGGTGCGGAAAGGATTCGCAGGAGTGCGGAAAGGATTCGCAGAGGTGCGGAAAGGATTCGCAGAGGTGCGGAAAGGATTCGCAAGGCTGCGAGAACGATTTCAGGCAGCTTTTTTTGCCATGTCACCTGGCTCCCTGGCTGCGTGAGGCTCTCGCTGTACGGACTACGCTGTAGGGCACTAAATAGAGCCACATCTGTCGCTCGGAACGTAAGGCCGAAGCATTCGCCCTGAACAATACCCGTACCACACGCATAACTTGGGGCGAATGCTTCGGCCCTACGGATGTACCGAGGGATTTCTGTGGTTCCATAGAGCAATGGAGTCGGCTAGGAGCGCGCTGGCGGGCAGGCTGCGGGCGGTCGTCGGTCGTCCCTACCGCGGGGCGCCTGCCCCCCTCCCGACTTTGCTCTTGCCCTGCCTGGCAATGTAAGCGAACGCCGCCGCGAATGGCTGAGGGGTATAATGCGCGCAAACCTGATCCATGCACGCTGGCAGGGCGTATGGACACAGTTCTCCTGACAACCAAACTGCGGCTTCCGTCACAACCGCAGCGCGCAGTGCGGCGTCCCAGGCTCGTCGATGTGATCGAGCGTGGCCTCCCGTACTACAAGCTTGTCCAGGTCTCGGCTCCGGCCGGCTACGGCAAGACCACGCTGCTCATCCAGTGGGCGCATGCGAGCCGCTTCCCCGTCGCCTGGCTTACGCTCGACGCGGAGGATAACGACCTCGAGCGCTTCCTCCGCTACCTCTTCGCGGCCTGGGAGCAGGTTCAGCCGGATCTGCGGGAAAGCTCGTTGGGCCTGCTCCTTAGCGGGGCGTCGCCGGATATCGCAGCCGCCCTCTCGGCCTTCATCAACGTAGCCAGTAGCACCCCCACCCACACCGTATTCACCCTCGACGATTACCACCTGATCAAGGACCGCTCCATCCATCAGGCGCTGGCCTTTCTGCTCGACCACCAGCCGCCGACTCTGCACTTCGTGCTGGCCAGCCGCGCCCCGCCTCCGCTGCCGCTGGCCCGCTACCGTGCGCGCCAGGAGCTGCTGGAGCTTCGCGCCGAGGAGCTTCAGTTCCTATCGGATGAGACCTCGGACTTCTTGCGCGGGCAGATGGGCCTCGATCTTCGCCCCGAGACCGTTGCCCGGTTGCACGCCGGGCTGGAGGGTTGGGTCGCCGGTCTGCAGTTGGCGGCGCTGGCCCTCCAACACCATCCTGAGCGAGCCGACCAGCTGGTCGTCGGCGGCAGGCAGCGCTTCATCGCCGATTATCTGCGCGAGGAGGTGCTGGCTCCACTGCCGGCGCCGCTACGCCAGTTCCTGCTCCAGACTAGCATCTTAGAGCGGCTATGTGGTCCGCTCTGCGACGCCGTCACCGGCGACAAAACGGGCCAGGCGATGCTTGAGCAGCTGGAGCGAGCAAATCTGTTCCTTGTGTCGTTGGACGACAGCCGGGAGTGGTTCCGCTATCACCAGCTGTTTGCCGATTTCCTGCAAGCAGAGCTTAGGCAGCATTACCCCGATCTGCTTGTCCAACTCCATCGCCGGGCAGCTCTATGGTATTTGGCGCACGATCTACCGGAGCCTGCCTTCCAGCACGCGGTGGCGGGGGAGGATGCCGCCCTCGTGATGCAAATCGGCGAACATTACTTTGATATCAAGCTCCTGAGCGGTGAATACACTGTTCTCAAACGCTGGCTCGGATCGCTGCCGCCACACTGGCACGACCACTACCCGCAGCTCGGCCTGATCCAGGCGGTTGTGCTGCTCTTCACCGGGGCGTTTGAGGACGGCGCCCAATGCATTGATGCGGTCGAACAGAGGCTGGTACAGACAGCGCACGAGGATACGCGCTGGCAACTGGCCAGAGTGAACGCGGTGCGCTGCGCGTTGGCCTGCTTTGAGAACGACCTGCTGCGGGCGGAGAGCTATGCCGACAGCGCGTTCCAGGGGTTGCCGCAAGAGGACTACAGCTTCCGGGCGGCCATCCATCACGCGCTCGGCGACACCTATCGCCGCAATGGGCGCTGGGAGCAAGCGCGAGAATCCTACTTCAAGGTCCTTAGTCTGGCCCAGATACCTGCGTTTCGCATTCGCTCGGCGCATGTGTTTGGCGCCCTGGCGGATCTTGAGCTGCAGAAGGGCCGGCTGCGCGATTCAGCTGCGTACTGGAGCAAAGCCCTGGCGATCATTCGGGATCGCGAGAGCTGGGGGAACTTCCCGCTGCCGCTGATCGGCTGGGTGTTCATTCGCCTGGGGGAGATTCTCTACGAGTGGAACGAATTGGGGCAGGCCCGCGAGCACCTATCTCAGGGGCTCGAACGCGCCGAGCTCGGCGGCGACGTGCGGGCGTTGATCGCCGGCTATCTGCTTGCGTGTCGTCTCCAGTTGACAGCCGGCGACAGCGCAACGGCGGGTGAGTACCTCGGGCAGGCACGCCTGCTCATGGAAAACGCCCCATTCCCCGAATGGATCGGTCGTTTTGAGCGCCTTCAGCTCGAATGCTGGCTGGCACAGGATCAGCTGTGGACCGCCGTTGGCTGGGCGGATGAGTTGCTGCGGGGCGACGTGCCGTCAAGGCAGTCCGATAGCGAGGCGGCCCAACTAGCCGTAGCGCGCGTGCTGATCGCCAAGGACGATGGCCCGGCGCTCGAGCGCGCGCTGGCGCTGCTTGAGGGCCTGAAAAAGGCGGTGGAGGCGGCGGGACGCGCGGGAATACAGATCGAGGTGCTCGCGCTTCAAGCCCTTGCCCACTGGCAACGCGGAGAAACAGCCGGCGCCCTGACCTCCCTGGAGCGAGCGCTTCGACTGGCCGAAGGCGAAGGCTATGTGCGCCTCTTTGCCGATCTGGGCCTGCCTATGGCTCAACTGTTACGGGAAGCGCGCTCCCGCGCTGTGCGGCCGGAATATGTCCAGACCCTCCTGGCGGCCTTGGGCGGCGACCTCGCATCCTCCACCTCGGCGGAAGGGGCGCAGGTGGAATCGCTGAGCCATCGAGAGCAGGAAGTCCTGCAACTCATCGCCGCAGGCCTCACCAACCGCGAGATCGCCGAGCAGTTGGTCATCTCCGCGGAGACGGTCAAAAAGCACACTGGCAGTATCTACGGTAAGTTGGCCGTGCACAGCCGCCGCGAGGCGGTTGCCAGGGCTAGAGCCTTGGGCCTGCTAGTGTCCGTACAGCGTACTCCGTAGTTGGTAGCCCGTACAGCGAGAGCCTCATACAGCCAGAGCGCCAGGCGACATGGCCAAAAAGCCGCCTGAAATTGCACTAGGGTCATAGAGCAGAGATACGCTTCGTTCCCTCCGCCTTCCCCATCGCGCGACCCGCCTCCTCAAGCCCTTCACGCATACCTCAACTAAACAATACCCCTTGAAATACCCCGACATGGGGTATGACGGCGCGCGCTCATTGCCGTACGCTGCGCCGGAATCTGCAGGATAGCAAGGGGGTTGACATGATACTCGTACGCTTCGTCTGCCAAGCGAAGGTCGGCAAGTCCAGCGATGTAGCGGCGGGCTTCAAGCGGTCGGCGGAGATCGTTCGCACGCTGGTAGGCCCGAACGTGCGCGCCCGCCTGCTCACCGACCTGAGCGGCCCATTCGATACCGTTGTGCAGGAGTTGGAGCTGGAGAGCCTGGCTGAATGGGAGCGGCTTCGAACAGTGATCTTCTCGAACCCGGAGATTCAGGCAGTCGAAGCCGACATGCCCGACGTGATTGTATCGGGGCAGACAGAGTACTACACCATCGAAGCAGAATGGCGCTAAGGGAGGCCGCAACGATGGAGCACATAGAAACAGTGATCATCGGCGGCGGACAAGCCGGGCTCTCCGTCGGCTCCTGCTTGCGCCGATTGAGGCGCGACTTCCTCATCTTGGACGCCAACGAGCGTATCGGCGACGCCTGGCGCAAGCGGTGGGACTCGCTCCGTCTCTTCACGCCCGCCCGCTACAATAGCCTCCTGGGGATGCCCTTCCCCGCTCCGCCCTACTCCTACCCCACGAAGGACGAGATGGCCGGCTACCTGGAGACCTACGCGGCGCGCTTCGCGCTGCCGGTGAGAGTGGGTGTCAGGGTTGATAAACTCTCCAGGCAAGAGGAGCGGTTCGTCGTGGCGGCGGGCGACCTACGCTTCGAGGCTGACAACGTGGTGGTGGCGACTGGCGGCTATCATATGCCCAGGATTCCCGCCTTCGCTCCTGAGCTTGACTCGAGCATTCTCCAGTTCCATTCCAGCGAGTACCGGCGTCTGTCGCAACTGCGCGAAGGCAGCGTTCTCGTGGTAGGCGCTGGCAACTCGGGAGCCGAGATCGCGCTTGAGGTGGCCCAACGTCACCGGACGTATCTCTCAGGCAGGCACCCGGGCAACGAGCCCACGCGAGCCGGAGGCGCTGCTGACCGGTTCGTCACACCCGTGATCTGGTTCGTCTTCTCGCATGTGCTGACGGTCAGCACGCCCATTGGTCGGAGCGTAGCTAGCCAATTGCGCTCACACGGTTTACCATTGGCGCGGGTTAGGCCCGGCGACCTGCAGGCAGCGGGCGTAGAGCGCATCCACGCAAGGACTGTAGGAGTGCAGGGCGGGCTACCGCTGCTCGACGACGGTCGCATCCTTGACGTTGCAAACGTGATCTGGTGTACGGGGTTCCAGCCAAAGTATGACTGGATCGATCTCACGATCTTCGGCGAGGATGGCGAACCGATCCATGAGCGCGGGGTGGTAACGACCGAGCCTGGCCTCTACTTTGTCGGGCTGTTCTTCCAGTCGGCGGCGACTTCATCGCTGGTCGGCGGGGTTGGCAAGGACGCCGCGTATATTGCTGAGCAGATCGCGCTCCGTGCGCGGGGCAGAGGTGTTATTGTGAGTGGGCGCGCGGCTACACCGACAATATAGCCTGTGAGGCCTCCTGCCCGACAGCGGCGCAGCATCGCTATCTATGGTCGAATGAGGGTGCCGCTCCCGAAATACCAAAGACCATGACACAGGTGAACCGCATCTTGATCGTCGGCGCCGGCCCGGCTGGGCTGGCGCTCGCGCTCGCGCTGGGCCGGCAGGGGCAGGTGCCTGAGATTATCGATCGTGCGCCCGACTGGCCGATGGGAGGCGCCGGGCTCTATCTGGTAGGAAACGGCACGCGGGCCTTGCGGGCCCTTGGCCTGGCCGAGGCCGTTGTTCGCGCCGGCCAGATCATCCGCACGCAGACGTTCTGCGACAGTCGCGGTGCAGCCCTTGCCAAAGTTGATGTTGCTGCTTACTGGAACGCGTGCGGCCCTTGCCTGGGGTTGCGGCGTGCCGACCTGCTGCGCCTCATGGCCGAGCAACTCCGTGGGCTCCCGGTTCGTTGGAACATGACTGTTACGGCACTGCAGCCGATGGATGGCGAGGTTGCGGTGCAGTACAGCGACGGCACAGCCGGCGCCTATGATCTCGTGGTCGGCGCCGATGGCATCCGCTCGTCGATCCGTCGCCTGCTGATCGGCGACGTACCGCCGCGCTATCGCAGGCAAATCGCGTGGCGCTTTATCGCGCCCCGGCCTGACGGTGTTGACGGCTGGACGGTGTTTCTCGGTCAACGTAGCGCCTTCCTGCTTGTGCCGGTCGACGCAACGCATGCGTATTGTTACGCTGATCTTGGCTGGGATGAACCGACCGTCAGCGGTCGCGATGCTACCCCCGAGCGCCTGCAGGCGCTCTATCGCACGTATGCGGCGCCGGTGCAGCAGGTGCTACACAGCCTCTCGGACCGAGAGGTAATCGCTGGTTTGCCGATCGAGGACGTGGTGCCGCAACACTGGGGGCGGGGTAGGGTGGTGTTGATCGGCGACGCCGCGCACGCAATGTCGCCCAACATGGCCTCCGGTGCGGCGCTGGCGTTCGAGGACGCGCTGGTGCTGGCCGAACTGCTTGCGCAGGGTGTTCCCGCTGGCGAGCTAGCCGCCCGCCTTGCGTCGCGTCGCGGGCCGCGGACGGCGTGGGTCGGCCAGCAAACCGAGCGGCGCGACCGCACGCGGGAGCTACCGCCGCTCATGCGCAATGTGGTGCTGCGCCTGCTGGGCACGCGCATGTACCACCGTAACTATCGTCCGCTGCTGGAGTTGCCCTAACCAGCCCATAGGCCGAAGCATTCGCCTAGGTCGTGCATTGCATACGGTATGGGCGCAGTCCGGGCGAATACTTCGGACCTATGTTCCAAGGGGTGAGCCCCTCAATTACCTGTCGAGACGTTCCGCTGGGGAGTGGGGGCGCGCTGCTGCGCCGGCTCCGCCGGGACGGCCCGGGCAACGCCGCGTGCGAGGCTCGCCTGCAGCTGCTCGACCATAGGCCAGAGGTCGCCGGGCTCGATG
>DAOUGF010000262.1:0-10573 GCA_034429295.1 Chloroflexaceae bacterium | reverse complement strand
GGCGACCTGAAGCTCAAAAAAGGGCGTGTGGCGGCCCATCCTCTTCCTTTCACCGCGACGCTGCGCGCCCACCGGGCATGGCAGCGAGTCGTGCTACAATGCTATGTTGTCCCGCTTCTGGGCGCAACTCACCTACACGTCACCGCCTGCGCCTACCCCAGGCCAGGACCTCAGAGAGAAAGCGATGACCGCCGACAACCAGCATCTCCGCTCCCTGCGCCTCGAAACAGAGGAGCCGATGACCACCGAGAATCAGCATCTCCGCGCCCTGCGCGCCGACTACGACCGCCAGGCGGGCCGCTCGCTCGCGTTGCCCCTCGCCGGCGCGATCGTCTGGGCCGCCGTGGGGATCGCCGGGCTCTTTCTGCCTGCTCGCGCCGCCACCCTGGTGCTGCTCTTCGCCTCTGGCGCCATGTTCCCGCTCGCGCTGGGCCTGGCCCGCCCGCTGGGAGAGCGCCTGCTCGATAATACCAACCCGCTCGCCCGGCTGATGGCCTTCTGTGTGCTGATGGTCAACCTGCTCTGGGCGCTCCACCTCACGCTCTGGTTTGGCGATCCCGCCTACGTGCCCCTCAGCCTCGGGATCGGACTCGGCCTGCACTGGATAGTCTTCTCCTGGGTGATCGGCCACCCGCTCGGCATCGTGCATACCATTCTGCGGACCATCCTGGCCACCGCCGCCTGGTGGCTCGTGCCCAACTACCAACTCAGCGCCGTCGCCGCCGCGGTGGTGCTCGCCTACGGCTACTCGATCTACGCCCTGGCGACGCGGCGGCTCAACGTGGAGTAGCCCGGACGTAGTGCCCCCTCTCCTGCCGAGGCGGGAGAGGGGGTCGCTGATCAGAGCCTACCGCCCGGCATCGAGCCGGGCGGAATCCTAGATTCCGCTCTGATTGCCGGCGCTGTCATCGAGCACGAAGGTGACCTGCATGTTCACCTTGTAGCCGATGATCTGCCCATCCCGAATGATGACGTTCTGCTCTTTGATCCAGGCGCCCTCGACATTGCGCAGCGTCTGGTTGGCCCGACTGATCCCCTCCCTGATCGCGTCCTCGAAGCTCTGATTCGACATCGCGCTGATCTCGATCACACGAGCAACCGACATAGGACGCTCCTTCCTAATAAACAGCCCCTTGCCCCTCCGACGAGCATCGCCCGAGCCGCAAGAACTGTTCCAGGGAAGCGGATGCGGCTGCCGACCTTATGGACCAACGACGAAGCGGATGGCGTGGCTCACATCATTATCGACGCCGTCGCTCTGAGAGCTGCGAGCCGCCATCACGTAGACGCCGGGCGGCGCGTCGGCGGGGGCGGTGTAGCTCCAGGTGACGCGGCCCTCCTTATCGGCCCGTAGCTCGCGGCCGAAGGATTGGATCGAGCCATCCGGCAGGTTGAGCCAGTAGCCGACCCGCTCGCCGTAGAGGAAGCCTGAAGCGCTGAACGTAAAGGTCGTCCCTGGCGCGCCCTGCGCGGGCGTCACGCTCGCGGGCGGCGGCGGGGTATCATCCCGCTCGATACTGAAGGCGATCCGATAGATGCGCTCACTATCCCGCCCTTGGGCCACCATCGTCCAGGCGCCGCCTGGCGCGTCGGCAGGGGCGGTCCAAGTCCAGCTGGCGAGGCCGTCGCCATCAGCGCGAACCTCCATCGGGCCGTGGGTCGGGCTACCGTCGGGGCGCTCCAGCCAGGTATCGATCCACTCGATCACGTTGAAGCCACCGGCTTGGAAGGTAAAGGTGGTGCCGGGCGGGCCGCTCGCGGGGCTCACGCTGGCCTGGGCCGCCGGATTCGCCGCGATCGTGAAACCGACCTGCAGCACATAGCCGCTCGTCTGCCCCTCGAAAGTCATCACCCAGGCGCCGCCTTGGGCCTGGGCCGGCGCCTGCCAGACGAGGGTGGCCTTGCCGTCGCCGTCTGTGGAGATCGGCTCGCGGCGGCTGGTCTCAACCGTGCCGTCGGGCTGTGTTGGCCAGTAGGCCACATCCTCGGTGCGCCTGAAGCCCTCCAGGCTGAAGGTGAAGGTAGTGCCTGGTGCGCCGCTCGCGGGGGTGACGCTGCCGCGGGCCGGCGAGGGGGGAGGCGTCGGAACGGGGTTATTGCCCGTGACGATAAAGCTGGCCACCACCTCGGCGCGGCTCTTCTTGCCCCGCGTCACTGCCTGCCAGACGCCGGATGGGGTATTAGCGGGGCTGGTCCATGTCCAGCTCAGGCTCCCATCGCCGTCGGCCTTCAGGTAGGGCGTGGCGTCGATCGCCCGGCCATCTGGCATGGTGAGCCAGGAGCCCGCCTCCTCGCCTGGGGTGAGGCCGCTGACGCTGACGGTGAAGGTAGTGCCCGGCGCGCCCCTGGGCGGCGTGACGCTTGCGCTGGCGGCGCCTTGGGCGGTGGAGGGCGCGCCCGCCAGCAGCCAGACGGCAGCAAGCAGGAGCGCCAGGGGAAGAGTTGTTGTTCTCATCGCAGATCTTCTTGCACAATGCCACCGCAATGACACATCGCTAGTGGCTCGTCGAAGCTCCGTGGAGCGGGCGGCTACGAGTGGCCGTCCTTGCAACTTCTTACGCTGCGCCACTATTGTAGCCTACCGTAGAGGTGAAGATTCTGTGCAGCGGCTACTCCTGCAGCGCAGGGCATGGGCAAAGTCCATGGGTGCTGACGCTCCATGCCTCTTGTCGGTTGCACTGAGGCAACGGTTGCCCAGCGGCAACACCTCCGCACGGACGGAAGGCGCTATACTTGGGGCGGATCTACGGCAGGCCCTGAGCAGTCTGGAGCATTATGAGCAAACTGGCCCTGACCTTCTACGGCGACGACTTCACCGGCTCCACGGACGCCTTGGAGGCTTTGACCTTGGGCGGGGTACCGAGCGCCCTTTTCCTGGAGCCACCGACGCCGGCGCAGCTGGCGGCCGACTTTCCCGGCGTGCGGGCGGTGGGAGTGGCCGGCGTAGCTCGCGCGATGACCCCGGAGCAGATGGATGAGGCCCTGCCGCCGATCTTCGCCGCGCTGCGGGAGCTTGGCGCGCCGATCTGCCACTACAAAGTCTGCTCGACCTTCGACTCCTCGCCGCGGATCGGCAGCATCGGCCGGGCGCTGGAGCTGGGCAGGGCGGCGCTGGCATCGGCGATCGTGCCGATCGTGGTGGGTGCGCCAGCGCTGCGGCGCTACATCGCCTTCGGCAACCTGTTCGCCGGCGTGGGCGGCGAGGCCGTGCGCCTCGACCGGCACCCGACGATGAGCCGGCACCCAGTGACGCCGATGGACGAGAGCGATCTGCGGCGCCACCTGGCCCGGCAGACGAGCGCCTCGGTGGGGCTGGTGGATGTGCTGCAACTGGCCGAAGGCCCCGAAGCGGTCTCCGCACGCTTGGCGGCATTGCGGCGGGAAGGGATGGAGGCGGTACTCTTCGACACCATCGACGCCGGGCACCTGCTGACGATCGGCCAAGTGCTCTGGGAGGCGGCGGCTGAGCGGCCGCTCTTCGTGATCGGCTCGTCGGGTGTGGAATACGCGCTCACGGCCTGGTGGCGGGAACAAGGAGTGTTTCCGCCGGCAGGGCCCTTTGCGGCGCCGGGGCCGGCCGGCCAGATTGTCGTGATCTCCGGCAGCGCCTCGCCGGTCACCGCCGAGCAGATCGCCTGGGCGGAGGCGAACGGCTTCACAGGGGTGCGCCTTGATGTGCCACGCCTGCTTACCGCGGCGGATGGCTACGACGGCGAGCTCGTGGAGTTGGCAGCCACGATCATGGCGGAGGGGCGCAGCCCGCTCTTCTACTCGGCGCGTGGCCCGGACGACGCGGCGCTCAAGGTCGCGGCCGAGGGTGGCGAAAGGGTAAGCGAGCGCTTGGGCGTCGCTCAGGGCCGGGTGCTGCGGGCGATCCTGGAGCGAACGGCGCCGAGGCGAGTCTGCGTGGCGGGCGGCGACACCTGCGGCCACGTCGTGCGGCAGCTCGGCATCACCGCGATGACCGTGCTGGCCCCACTCGCGCCGGGCAGCCCACTCTGCCGGGCCCACGCGCCACACACACCCCGCGACGGCTTGGAGCTAGCGTTGAAGGGCGGCCAGTTGGGCGGGGTTGACTTCTTCGGCCGCGTGCGGGACGGTCGGTGAGGGGCGGGGAGCCGTATAGGGAGGGATCGGCTGCCTTCCCGGGCTGCGGCATCAAGACCCTCCTGTCGACAGTTGCCATCATTGCGCTCGTACATGCTATCATAGCAGCATATGAGGATGCGCTCTACATTAGAAATCTCTCGGTAGGCCCTACCCTCCGAGCGATATATGTGGCTCTGTTTAAAGCCTCAGAAAGCCAGAAAGCCAGACTACATCGCCCAAACAGGTCGTCTGAATTGCACTAAGCGATCGGCGGCACCGCGGCAGAGCCCAAGCTCGCTGCCGCCGGCCCGGAGCCGAGGACCGGCCGATCAACGACAAGGGATTCCCTGTGCCTGCTCCTGAAGACAGCACCGATCCTGCCCGCGCGGCGGCCCTGGCCGCCTGGCTCAGCGAGCAGCCTATCCCCGGGCGGGCCCGAACCGCCCTGCTGCGCGACCTGCAGTGGGCGAGCGACGGCTCCGCCAGCGAAGGCGAGTCGCAGCTACGCGGCCTCGATCGCGAGGGCTTTGTGGCCCAACTCCACAGCCCCGACGGCGGAGCTGTCGCCGCCGTCGCCGGTATCGGCCCAAAGACGCTGGCCGACTTGCGTCGGGCGATCTCCTCCGGGCCGGAAGAGACCCCACTTGCCCGCGCCGAGGAGACCGAGGCAGGGAAGGCCAACGCCAAGGACGCCGAGACCACTGAAGCCGACGCCGAGACGGCCGCTGAAGACAGCACCCAGGAAGGCGAGGCTGCGGAGGTCAACTCTAGGGAAGCCAACGCCGATGAGGCCGAGGCCGCGGAGGAGACCGCCCAGGAAGGAGAGACCACAGTGGCTGGTGCGAGCGCACCGGCGCCCGATCCTGAGCCGGTGCCGAAGAGCGCCGCCGCGAGCGACGCCGATGACGCGTTGGCAGCGCTCGTCGCGGCCGCCGACGGGCTCCTCGTGCCAAGCGAGTCCGAGTACCCCTTCACGCCATTCGAGTGGGAGGGCGCCGGCTCGCTTACGCCCGAGGCCCTGCTCGCGCAGCTTGGGCTCCCATCGGAGACGCCGGTGGAGGTGCGCTCGCTGGAAAGCTTCTTCGGCCCGCTCAGCCAGACCGCCGACTGGATGGGCGACCAGGAGCGCGCCCAGGCGGCTCGCTTCGCTGCCTTGCAGAACCAGATCGCCTCGACCCTCACTGGCGCGAAGGTCTACCGGATCGGCGAGCGGAAGATCACTGTTATTATCGCAGGGGAGAGCGCCGCCGGACGCACCGGCGGGCTGCGCACCACCGTGATCGAAACGTAGGAGCCTCAGATGTCCCGGCGCCTCCTGCTCAACATCCTCTTTGTCCTCGTCGTAGTGCTGGGGGCGCTGGTGCTCGTCAGGGCGCTCGAGGAGCAAGAAGCCGAGATCGGGTCGCCCCCCGCACCAACCCTCGCCGGTCCGCCCCAGCCAGCGGGCAGCGTCCATCTGGCGCTCGGCAACCCAAGCGGGGCTGTCAGCGACCCCGGCCAGCCCGCCAACTATCTGATCAGCCGCGACCAGTACGCGCTCGCCTACCACCGCGACCGCGGCACGGCGATCTGGGTGAGCTGGCATCTCCAGGCCAGCGACCTCGGCGACGTCGAGCGCTACTCTGGCCCGTTTATTCCGGACAGCTCGCTGCCCTCCGGCTGGTATCAGGTGCGGCACGGCGACTACACCGGCAGCGGCTACGATCGGGGCCACATGGTTCCATCGGCCGACCGCACCGCCAGCCCGGCCGACAACCAGGCCACCTTCATCCTCACCAATATTCTCCCCCAAGCGCCCGCCAATAATCAGGGGCCGTGGGCCGATCTGGAGAACTACCTCCGCGATCAGGTCCGGTCCGGCGATGAGGCCTACATTATCGCCGGCCCCCAAGGTACGGCGGGGACGATCGCCGGCGGCGCGGTGACCGTACCGGCAGCGGTCTGGAAGGTGGCCGTGCTGCTGCCCGCCGGTGAGAACGACCTTGCCCGCATGGGTCGCGATGCCAGCGTTATTGCGGTGCTGATGCCCAACGACCAGAGCGTCGAGGGCAGGAGTTGGCGGGAGTACACAACCAGCGTCGCCTGCATCGAGGCGCTCACCGGCTTGGACCTGCTCGACGCGCTGGAGGACAGCGTGGAGGCGGCCCTCGCCGGCGAGAGTTGCCCGGCCAACGGCCTCCAGCCCACCGCGCCTGCCAGCACCGGCCAGGGCGTCACGATCGTGATGATCGACTACAACCCTCCCGGCGATGATCTGGCCGGCGAGCATGTGCTGCTGCAGAACACGGGCAGCCGGGCGATCACCCTCACCGGGTGGACGCTGGAGGACGAGGCGAGGACCATCTACACCTTCCCGTCGTTCACCCTCGGGCCAGGGGCGAGGGTGCGGGTCTGGGTTCGGGCGGGCACGGACGACGACGAGAATCTCTACTGGGGCCGCTCGCAGCCGGTGTGGAACAACAGCGGCGATGTTGGAATACTGCGCGACGCCTCTGGTCGCGAGGTCGCCCGCTTCGCCTACTAATTACTAGCGGGCGGCAGCTCGCCATCGAGCGCCGCCCGGACTAACTGCGCCAGCTGCGCAGGCGAAAATGGTTTGTGTAGCAGATGATGTTCCTGCTCCAGCCTCCCCTGCTTGACGAGCATGGTCTCGCTGTGGCCCGACATGAAGACCACCTTGATGCCGGGATAGCGGGCGCCGATCTGCGCCGCCACCTGCGGCCCGCTCATGTGGGGCATGATGACATCGGTGAGCAGCAGATGGATTGGAGCCGGATCTGCCTGCGCCGCCAGCCGCAGCGCCTCCGCCCCATGGGCGGCCTCGAGCACGGTATAGCCGTGCCCCCGCAACACCCGCGCCGCAAGCGCCCGCACCGCGGCCTCGTCCTCGACGAGCAGCACCGTCTCGGTGCCCATCGGGGCGACCGTCGCCACGGCTAAGTTGGCCGTCTCGTAGCGCATGCTCGCCGCGGCCGGCAGATAAATGGTGACCGTTGTGCCGCGCCCAACCTGGCTGGCCACGGTGATCTGCCCCTGGTGCTGCATAATGATCCCGTAGGAGGTCGCCAAGCCCAAGCCGGTGCCCCGGTCGGGCGGCTTGGTGGTGAAAAACGGCTCAAAGATGTGATCGAGCACCTCGGGCGACATACCCTCGCCCGTGTCTCTGATCATGACGCTGATATAGGCGCCGGGGGCGAGGTCCACCGCCAGCGCATCGTGCGCGTCCAGCTCCACATTCCTGGTCGTAACAGTGAGCTGGCCTCCGTCCGGCATCGCATCGCGGGCGTTGACGAACAGGTTCATCAGGACCTGCTCGATCTGCCCTGGGTCCGCCTGGATGGGCCAGAGCCCCTCGGCGAGCTGATTGGTCAGAATAATATCCTCGCCGATCAGCCGCCGCACCAGCGCGCCCATCTCATCGATCAGCTCATTCAGGTTCAAGATCTGGGGAGCGATCGGCTGCCTGCGGGCGAAGGCCAGCAACTGACGGACGAGCCGGCTCGCCCGGTCGGCGGCCCTTAAGATCAGGCCCAGATCGGCGGCCAACTCGGAGCCGGGCGCCACAGAGGTGCGGGCCAGCTCGGCATGCCCGACGATGGCCGTTAAGAGATTGTTGAAGTCGTGGGCGACGCCACCGGCGAGCCGCCCGATACTCTCCAGCTTGCGCGCCTGCCACAGCTGAGCCTCGAGCTGTTTCCGCTCGGTGATATCCAGAGCCACGCCAAGATAGCCGGTGGGGTGGCCCTGGAAGTCGTGCTGAGGCGAAAGCCTGAACTCAAAGACCTTACCATCAAGCTCGACGATCTCGCGCACCTCCTCGCCGGCCAGGGCCAGCCGGATGATCTCCTGGATGGCCGGCACCTCAGGGCGGAAGGCAAGGGCCGATTGCCCGACGAGCTCTCCAGTGCGGAGCCCCAGACCTGCCAGGCCCTTGCCTGCTGAGAGGGTGATGCGGCCGTTCTGATCGGCCGCGAAGAGAATGATCGGGATCGCACTGATCACCACCTGCAGCTGCGTCTCGATCCGCACCCGCTCGGTGAGGTCGAGCGCAAGGCCGATCACGTCCTGGACCTCGCCATCGGCATCGCGGAGCGGCGTCAGGCTCACCTCGTAGTAGCGCTCGCCTACCGGCCCGCTCCAGTGGACAGTCTCGCCGGCGAGGGCGCGCTGCAGCCGCCCGACTCCCTCAGGGTAGCTGCTGGCGAAGAACTCCAGCGCTGATCTCCCGACAAAATCCTCGGGCCTCCGCCCCAGCGCCGAAAGCCCGCGACCGTCGAACAGGGTGAAGGTGCCTGTTTTATCGATGACGAAGAGGATCACCGGCGCCTGGGCAATAATGGCGCGCAGGCGCGCCTCGCTCGCCTGGAGGGCGCTGTAGGCCGCGCGCACCTGCGCCAGATTCGCTCTGAGTTGCTGGCTGAACTGCCACAGCAGCAGCAGGATGATCGCGAGGGCCCCGGCGAGGGAGCCGACACGCAACAGGCTGAGCAGCCAGGGCGGCAACGATTCGGGGCGCTTGAGGGTCTCGCCAAGGATCGCGATCAGTACGGTCACGCCCCAGCAGGCGAGGATCAGCCAGCGCAGCGCTGGTCCTCGCAGGTAGCGCAACAGCAAGGCGACCGCGATCAGCGGGACGATGGCGAGGGTGGGGAGGTAGGCGGGCTGGATGAGCACCCCGATAATTCCGACCGCCCACGAACTGATGGCGATCAGATAGGCCGCCCCCTGCACCCTGCCCCGGCGCACCCACGCCCGCGCCAGCAGTAGGATGGCGATGAAGCTGGCGACCACCAGCGTGGCCACGCCCATTCGGGGATCGCCATAGTAGAGGAAGGCGGCGATCTCCACAACGCTGAAGGCGCAGAGGAACGCGATGAACCAGATGATCAGTTGTTGAAGCGAGCGCTGATCTGAATCAGGTTCGACAGGGGGCGCTGGAGGAGTCATCGTGCACCTCCTGAGCGGGCAAGCTCGTACACACGATACTTGCAACAGGCATACCGCTCCGGCCCACGGCGGAGGCTCAGCGCCCGTCTACCCCTGGCGCAAAGCGCCGCCCGGCTCTAGGCCTGGGCGTAGTTCAACGAAGGCCACAATCAGCGGGGCTGCGCCTTGATAGCTGCTGCCCACCTCCTCCTCAACTGCGCGGCGCGCGCCCACCTCAGTGGCCCGCACGATCGGAGTCGACCCCTGCATGCTCGCCGGTGTCCAGCGCGCTGATCGCCCTGACCTCATCCTCGCTCAGCGAGAAGTCGAAGATGTCGATATTCTGGGCGATGCGGGTGGGGTTGGCCGATTTCGGGATCGCCACCAGCCCCAGCTCGATATGCCAGCGGAGCACGACCTGGGCGGTGGTTTTGCCGTACTTTGCGGCGATAGCCTTCAGGGTAGGATCGGCGAGCAGATCGGTGCCGGGGCCGAGCGGCCCCCAGGAGACGGTGACGATCCCCTGGGCGCTGTTGTAGGCGCGCTGTTCGGGCCTGCTGATCCGCGGGTTGAGCTGGATCTGGTTGACGGCGGGGCGGATCGTCGCCTCGGCGAGCAGCCGCTCGATATGGGCGGGCTTAAAGTTCGAGACGCCGATCGAGCGGACCTTGCCAGCCGCAACGAGGCGCTCGAAGGTCTTCCAGGTGGAAACATACTCGTCGCGCTGGGGCAGCGGCCAGTGGATGAGCAGCAGGTCGACGTACTCCAAGCCGAGCCGCCTGAGCGACTCGTCGAGCCCGGCCAGGGCGCGGTCGTTGCCCTGATGCTCACCGTCCAGCTTCGTGGTGACGAAGATCTGCTCGCGGGGGATGCCGCTGTCGCGGATGCCGCGGCCGACGCCGCGCTCGTTGCCGTAGCGAAAGGCGGTGTCGATGTGCCGGTAGCCGGCCTCGATCGCGGTGACGACCACGCGGGCCGCCTCGTCGTCCTTCAAGGGCCAGGTGCCCAGGCCGATCTGGGGGATGCTGTTGCCATCGTTGAGCGGGAGGGTTGGTGCGGGCATTGCCTTCTCTGCTCCTTCGCGGGTAGGTCAGCGGCCTCTCATCATCTGCGCGTGGCCCCGAGCTCGCCGCCATCCACGGCGAAGGGGGGGCACAACGTGCAGCGGAGGGGCGATGGAGGCCGTTCACGGGTCCGTGCAGCACTCGTCGAGCAAGTCGTGGGGGCGTGACAGGAGTTACAGACAGCGATAGCCCGGTGGCTGCCGGCGTGCCAAGCGGCGAACGACAGGCGCAGAACGTGACAGCTCACACAGGCCGCGGGGTCGCCAGAATTGTACCATGCAGGGCGTTTGGATCGCGAATGACGCGAATCGGGGCGTTACGAAGTGGCGCGCAGCGCTTAAAACGCGAAACGAAGGCGCGAAGGCGCGAAAAGGAAGACGCGAAACGCCCCCTCCTGTTGCCCCCCGGCCCGCCGCCCGCTATACTGCCGCTGTGCGCCGTAGCTGCGACAGGCCAGGCGACAAGGGGGCGATAAGCTGTGCTAAAGCAAAGGA
>DAOUGF010000261.1:0-1920 GCA_034429295.1 Chloroflexaceae bacterium | reverse complement strand
ATCTACGGCCACGAGGGCCAGCGCCTCGTCCATCGGCACATAGCTATGGGCCGTGCGAACAATGCCGCGGCGCTCGCCGAGGGCCTGGTCGATGGCGCGCCCGAGACAGATGCAGGTGTCCTCAGCGGTGTGGTGCTCATCAACGTGCAGGTCGCCTTCAGCCTTCACCCGCAGATCGAAGAGGCCGTGCTTCGCCCAGAGGGTGAGCATATGATCGAGGAAGCCAATCCCGGTGCTCACCTCGGCCTGGCCGCCGCCATCGATCACCAGGGAGAGGCTGATCGTCGTCTCCCCGGTCGTGCGCTCGACGGTGGCGCTGCGCTGCTCCATCACTCGGTCCTCCGGATACTGCGCTCGCTGCTGAAGCCCTCCGGGTAGCGGCGGCGGAGCTTCTCGATATTCTCGGCCATCACGTCGCCCAGCTGCAGGCCGAGGGCGTCGCAGGCGAGGGCGGCATACCAGAGCACGTCGCCCAACTCCTTCTTCAGCTCGTCCTCGTTGAGCGAGTGGGCGTGAAAGGCCCACTTCTTCAGGCTGTCGGCGAACTCACCGGCCTCGCCGCAGAGGCCCAAGGCGGCGTTCAGCAGGCGCTCGCGCTGCTCGCGGCCGGGGGCCTCGGTGCGCATGGCCAGGCGCTGGTACTCGTTTGGGTCCATGTGTCCTTTGGTCCGTAAGCCGCCTACGCGCTGCGGATGAGGGCCAGCAATTCGTCGAGCACAGCGCCGTTGGTGCTGATGCCCTCGCCTCCGTCGATCGTTGGGCGGCCCTGCCAGTCGGTGTAGCTGCCGCCGGCCTCCTGCAGGATTGGGAGCAGGGCCGCGGCGTCCCAGACATTCATAATCGGATCGAGGGCAACCTCGGCGCGGCCCATCGCGACGAGCAGGTGGCCGTAGCAGTCGCCCCAGGTGCGGAAGAGGCCGGCGGCATCGAGGATGCGGCGGAAGGCCTGCTCCTTGCCGTACTCATCATAGCCGTGGGCAACCGTGGCCACCACCAGCGATTCGCGCAGCGTGGAGATGGTGGAGACCCGGCAGGGCCGGCCGTTCAGCCAGCAACCCTCGCCGCGAGCGGCGTAGACGATCTCGCCCAGGGCCGGCATGTTGACCACGCCGAGGACCGGCTCGCCGTCGCGGACGAGGCCGATCATCACGCCGTAGAGCGGCACGCCGCGGATGAAGGTCTTTGTGCCGTCGATCGGGTCGAGGATCCACTGGTGCGAGGCGCCGCTGTCGCCGGAGAGGCCCTCCTCCTCGCCGAGGATGGCGTGGCTCGGGTAGCGAGCGGTGATCGCGGCCCGCAGATAGGCCTCAGCCTCGCGGTCGGCGACGGTGACGGGCGACTCATCGGCTTTGCGGTCTACCGTCAAGTCGCTCTGAAAGTAGCGCAAGGTGATCTTGCCCGCCTGCCAGGCGAGCTGGTGGGCGAAGCCGAGCAGGGTACGCAGGTCGTCGCTCATAGGCGTTGGAGAGCCTCCATCAATCGCTCGCTCTGGGCGGGGGTGCCGGCGCTGATGCGGATGTAATCGCGCAGCAGAGGGTTGCTGTAGTGGCGCACCAGCACGCCTTCTCGCTCCAGGGCCAGCTTGAGCGCGCGGGCGTCGCGGCCCGTCACGCGGCAGAGGATGAAGTTCGCGCTGCTGGGGATGGGCTGGAGGAAGGGCAGTTCGGCAAGGAGCGGAAGCAGACGGTCGCGCTCGGCCACGATTTTGGCGACGTTGGCGAGCAGGCCTTCGCGATCCTCGAGCGAGGCGATGGCGGCCGCCTGGCCGGCGACGCTGACGTTGTAGGGCTGCTTGATCTTCCAGAGCTGCTCGGCCAGCCACTCAGGCAGCAGGCCGTAGCCGACCCGCAGCCCGGCCAGCCCGGCCCACTTGCTGAAGGTTCGCAGCACAGCGAGGTTCTCGTACCGGCCGACCCAGGA
>DAOUGF010000260.1:0-4978 GCA_034429295.1 Chloroflexaceae bacterium | reverse complement strand
GAGACGGTCAAGGCCGCCCTGGTGCTTAAGGGCTTGGGCCTCAAGCGGGGCGACCGCATCGCCCTCAATATGCCCAATATCCTCCCCCAGCTCTACTACACCGAGGCCGCCAAGCGCCTCGGCATCATCTACACCCCGGTCTTCGGCGGCTTCTCCGACAAGACCCTCTCCGACCGCATCCATAACGCCGGCGCCCGCGTGGTGATCACCTCGGACGGCGGCTACCGCAACGCCCAGGTCGTCGCCTACAAAGAGCTCTACACCGACCAAGCGCTGGATCGGTATGTGCCGGTCGAAACGGCGATGAGCATCGTCGCGCGTGCCCTCGACACATTCATGGACCAGGGGCCAACGACTAGAGGCCAGGGAGAGAATGGCGGCCCTTCATCCGCGGGCCTTGGACCTCACCATCGCGACACGATCCTGCGGCACGTCCGGGAGGCGCTCAAGGATGACATCACCAGCGAGCGGGCCGATGTGATGCGCGGCGTGGGCCAGGCCCTGGCGAGCCTCAGCGACCTCGATGCCGCCACCCAGGCCCAGTTGCGCACTGCCATCGCCCAGGCGCTCGTGACGGCTCCGCCCCGCGTGGAAGCTGTGGTGGTAGTGCGTCACACCGGCCAGGAGTTGATCTTTCGCCCCGAGCGCGACCGCTGGAGCCACGACCTGCTCGCCGCCGCCACCGCCCAGATCTACGAGGCAGCCGCAGAGCAGGGGCTTCAGGTGACGAGCGACGACGAGCTCCTGGCGCTGCCCGACGGCGACCTGGTGCGGCTGCTCTATAGCCTGGCGCCCTGCGAGCCGCTCGACGCCGAGTTCCCGCTCTTCATCATTTACACCTCTGGCTCCACCGGCAAGCCAAAGGGCGTGGTGCACGTCCACGGCGGCTACACGGCGGGCCTCGCCCACACCATGAAGGTCAGCTTCGACGCCGAGCCCGGCGACGTGATCTTCGTGGTGGCCGACCCCGGCTGGATCACGGGCCAGAGCTACATGCTGAGCGCCACCCTCACCACCCGCTGCACCGGCATCCTGCTCGAAGGCTCGCCGGTCTTCCCCAGCGCCGGCCGCTTCGCCAGCGTGATCGAGCGCCACAAGGTGCAGATCTTCAAGGCGGGCGTCACCTTCCTCAAGAGCGTGATGGCCGACCCCCAGAACGTCGCCGATGTGCAGCAGTACGATATGAGCTCCCTGCGGGTCTGCACCTTCTGCGCCGAGCCGGTGAGTCCCGCGGTGCAGCAGTTCGGCATGGAGACGATGGCGCCCCAGTACATCAACTCTTACTGGGCCACCGAGCACGGCGGCATCGTCTGGACCCACTTCTACGGCAACCCCGACTTCCCGCTGCGCCCCGACGCCCATACCTACCCGCTGCCGTGGGTGGCGGGCGAGGTGTGGGTGCGCGAGGAAACGAGCATACCCGACAATGCCGCCAGCGCTCAATCCCCGATGCCCGATCCTCAACACCGCTACAGAGTGGCTGACTACGGGGAGAAGGGGGAGATCGTCGTCGCCGCGCCCTACCCCTACCTTGCCCGCACGCTCTGGGGTGATGTAGCTGGCTTCGAGGCGGCCGTGAGGGGCAATCCCGCTCTCAATGCTCAATCCTCATTACTCAGTTGGAAAGGCGACGCCGAACGCTTTGTACAGACCTACTGGCGCCGCGGCCCGAGCGGCGAGTGGGGCTATCTGCAGGGCGACTTCGCCGTGAAGTACCCGGACGGTTCCTTCACGCTCCACGGCCGCTCCGACGATGTGATCAATGTCTCCGGCCACCGCCTGGGCACGGAGGAGATCGAGGGCGCCATCCTGCGGGATAAGCACATCACGCCGGATTCGCCCGTCGGCAACTGCGTCGTCATCGGCGCCCCCCATCGCGAGAAGGGCCTCACCCCGGTCGCCTTCATTCTTACCGCGGGCGGCCGCAAGCTCAGCACGCAGGAGCGCCGCCGCCTCGATGATCTGGTGCGCTCGGAGAAGGGTGCCGTGGCCGTCCCCGAGGACTATATCGAGGTTTCGGCCTTCCCGGAGACGCGCAGCGGCAAGTATATGCGCCGCTTCCTCCGCAACCTCATGCTCGACGAGCCCCTCGGCGACACCACCACCCTGCGCAACCCCGAGGCGCTCACGGAGATCGCCGAGAAGATCGAGGGCTGGAAGCGCATGCAGCGGCTCGCCGAGGCTCAGCAGATCTTCGAGCGCCACCGCTACTTCCGTATCGAGTATCACCCGGTGGGGGAGACGAGCGATCTTCAGAAGCTGGCCGTGGTGACGATCACCAACCCGCCGGTGAACGCGCTCAACGAGCGCGCCCTCGACGAGTTGAACACAATCGTGGACCACCTGGGGCGCCGCGAGGATGTGGCGGCGATCATCTTCACCGGCGAGGGCACCAAGAGCTTCGTGGCCGGCGCCGACATCAGGCAGCTGCTCGATGAGCTCCACACGGTGGAGGATGCGCTCGCGCTGCCGAACAACGCCCACCGAGCCTTCCGCAAGATCGAGCAGATGGAGAAGCCCTGCATCGCCGCGATCAACGGCGTCGCCCTCGGCGGCGGCCTGGAGTTCGCCCTTGCCTGCCACTACCGGGTGGCCGACGCCCACGCCGAATTCGGCCAGCCGGAGATCAACCTGCGGCTGCTGCCCGGCTATGGCGGCACCCAGCGCCTGCCAAGGATGCTCCACGCCCGCACCAACGGCACCGGCCTGCTGCGGGCGCTGGAGATGATCCTCGGCGGGCGGACGATCAACGCCGCGGAGGCCCGCGAGATCGGCCTGGTGGAGGCCCTCGCCGATGATAGCCGCGACTGCGTCACCGTGGCCGCGACCCTCGCCCGCGAGTTCATCATCACCCAGGGCGAGGAGCGCACCGCTCGCCGCGCCGGCGATCCGCTGCGCCTCGCCGACATCTTCGCGACCCGCCGCCGGCAGATCCGCGAGTGGCTCGACCCGCGGCCCCACTTTGCCGCCGACGAGCTGAACGCGATCGTCCAGAATCCCCGCATCCGCCGGATCGTCGCCCAGGCCGCCACCGCCGGACGGGCGAAGGCCGTGGATCGGGCGCTGGACGCGATCACCTACGGCTACATCCACGGCTTTGAGGCCGGGCTGCAGCGGGAGGCCCGCCTCTTCGCGCTGGCCGTCGTTGATCCTGACGGCGGCAAAGCCGGCATCCGCGCCTACCTCGAGAGGCAGAGCGCGCCGCTGCCAACCCGTAACCCACCGATCAGCGCCGAGCAGGAGCGCATGGCCCTCGAGCGCGGCTGGCTGCTACCCGTCGGGGCGCCCTTCTTCCCCGGCATCACGCCCATGCCAACGCTCCAGTACGCCCAGGCCGTGGTGCGCAGCCCCGAGACGGGCGCGCCCGAGCACGGCGACCCCGCCGAGGCCGAGCGCCAGATCATCATCCCGGTTGAGCGCCCCCGCGCCGGCCAGGCCCTGCTCTATATGCTGGCCTCCGAGGTGAACTTCAACGATATCTGGGCGATCACCGGCATCCCCGTCTCGCTCTTCGATGAGCACGACCGCGACTGGCATGTCACCGGTTCGGGCGGCGTGGCCATCGTGGCGGCCCTCGGCGAGGAACTGCGCCGCGAGGGCCGCCTGAAGGTCGGCGATCTGGTGGCCGTCTACTCGGGCCAGACGAACCTCCACTCGCCCCTGGCCGGCCTCGACCCGATGGCCGCCGACCTGGTGATCCAGGGCTACCAGACGCCGGACGGCTCGCACCAGCAGTTTATGCTCGCCCAGGGCCCGCAGTGTCACCCGCTGCCGCCGGACCTGAGCCTGGAGGCGGCCGGCAGCTATATGCTGAGCCTGGGCACCGTCTACCGGGCGCTCTTCACCACGCTGCGCATCAGCGCCGGCAAGACGATTTTTGTCGAGGGCGCGGCCACCGGCACGGGCCTGGACGCGGCCCGCACCGCGGCCCGTAACGGCCTCGACGTGATCGGCATGGTCAGCTCGGAGGAGCGGGCCCGCACCTTGCTCGCCGCCGGCGCCAAGGGCGCCGTGAATCGCATGGCGCCGGAGCTTCGCGCCGCCTTCACCCGCATCCCCGCCGATCCGGCGCGCTGGGCGGAGTGGGAAGCGGCGGGGCAGCCGCTGCTGGAGGCGTTCCGCGCCCAGAACGGCGGCCGGCTGGCGGACTACTCCGTCTCCCATGCCGGCGAGACAGCCTTCCCCCGCAGCTTCCAGCTCCTCGGCGAGCCTAGAGACGGCCACATCCCCACCCTCACCTTCTACGGCGCCAGCTCCGGCTACCACTTCACCTTCCTTGGGAAGCCGGGCAGCGCCACGCCGGGCGAGATGCTGCGCCGCGCCCGTCTGCGAGCGGGCGAGGCTGTGCTGATCTACTACGGCGTGGGCGACAACCTTACAGCTGCCCAAAGTGGGCGGTCGCCGGCGGCCGGGGGCGAGTCGTCTCTGGTCGACCCTCAGGGCATCGAGGCGATCGAGGCGGCCCGCGCCCTCGGCGCGCGGATCGTGGTCGTCTGCGCCACGGACGCCCAGCGCGAGTTCGTGGGCTCGCTCGGCTTTGGAACGGCGCTGCGGGGCATCGTTAGCCTCGAAGGGCTCCGGCGGCGCGACGACGAGTTTGAGTGGCCGGACACCATGCCCGAGCTGCCCGACGCGCGCCGCGACCCTCAGGGGTTGCGGGCGGCGGTGCGGCGCTACAACGACCTGACCTTCAAGCCGTTCGGGGCCGCCGTGGGCGCCTTGCTGCGCTCGTCCGACAATCCCCGCGGCTACCCCGACCTGATCATCGAGCGGGCCGGCCACGACGCTCTCGCCGCCAGCGCCATGCTGGTGAAGCCCTTCACGGGGCGGATCATCTACTTCGAGGAGCTGGGTGGGCGGCGTTTCTCCTTCTTCGCCCCGCAGATCTGGATGCGCCAGCGCCGCATCTACATGCCCACGGCGAATATCTGGGGCACCCATCTCTCCAACGCCTATGAGGTGATGCGCCTCGGCGAGG
>DAOUGF010000259.1:0-10966 GCA_034429295.1 Chloroflexaceae bacterium | reverse complement strand
CGGGGCGCCAGCTGGCCCGAGTACGTGGACGTGATGGACGGCACGGCCGATGGCGTGATCTACTGGGAGCAGAAGATCATCGATTTGGGCGACGGGCGCCTGTTGGCCGTCTGCTGGACTCACGACCTCACCATCGGCGAGGACCGCGAGGTTCATTACGCCCTCTCCCACGACTATGGCCGCAGCTTCGGCCCGCCGC
Organism: Chloroflexaceae bacterium; assembly: GCA_034429295.1. Lineage (GTDB taxonomy): Bacteria > Chloroflexota > Chloroflexia > Chloroflexales > Chloroflexaceae > OHK40. Next base: position 10,767 of record DAOUGF010000259.1, on the reverse strand, counting down.
GACCGACGGGCCTGCACGGCCAGACCACGACGCCGATCTTCCTCGGTGACGGGCGCTTTGTGTGCGTCTACCGGCGCACCGACCAGCCAGGACTCTGGGCGGCCTACGCTCACCTGGACGGCGACGATTGGGTGACGGAGACGCAGCTGCCGCTGTGGGGCCAGGCCGCTCGCGGCGACGGCTACGTGGTGGGCGGCGAGAATCTGAGCCAGGGCTTCGCGCGGCTGCGCTTCGGCCTGCCCGCGGGGCTCGTGCTGCCGGACGGCGAAGTGTTTGTGGCCTTCTGGTGCGTGGAGGATTGTGTCTCGGTGATCCGCTGGTTCAGGCTGCCGGCTCGGCCGCCGGCAGCCTGAAGGGCCTGGCTATAGGGTAACGGGGCGACCCTCGGCGGCGGAGCGCAGGCAGGCCTCGCAGATCGCCACTGCGGCGCGGCCGTCGGCACCGCCCACCGGGGGCGGCGCATCGGCGAGGATGCTGTCTACGAAGCCCTGGACAACGCCGATGTGGGGCTCGAGGCGCTGGGGCGACTTGGGGTCGGCGACGTAGTCGAACTGCGGCGGGGTGAAGAGCCGCTCCCAGCCCTCGCCGGCGCCGAGGTCGAGAAACTCGTAGTTCTCGAAGTCGAGCAGGCCGCGGCTGCCGACCACCTGGAAACGGACCTCGCTGCTGCGCAGGCTCGGCGGGGGAAGCTCGGAGGAGATCAGCATCTGAGCCATGGCGCCGCCCTCGAACCCGATCTGGGCCATGACGCTCAGGTTGGGCGCCTGGAGCCCGCCGTATGTGTGGGCCTGGGCGTAGACCGTGGTCGCGGGCCGGCCGACAAGCCAGAGCAGCATATCGGCGTTATGGGAGGCCATGCTCATGAACAGCCCGCCGCTGGCTGGGTCGAGGTACCAGGGCCGGCTGGCGAAGATCTCGGCGGCGACGCCCTCGGGAAAGCAGGAGACGGTGGTCAGCATACGGACCTCGCCGATGCGGCCCTCGTCGATCAGGGCCCTGGCGCGGGTGGTGGTGCCGCGGTAGCGCTCGGTCTTCACCACGGCCAGGCGCACGCCAGCGGCCTCGCAGGCGGCGATCATCTCGTCGCATTGGGCTACGGAGGGCGCCATCGGCTTCTCCACCAGCACGTGCCGGCCGGCCGCGGCAGCCGCGAGGGTCTGCTCGCAGTGCACCTGGTCCGGCGTGGTGATCACCACCGCCTCGACGGCCGGATCGGCGAGGAGCGCCTCGAGAGTTGGGTAGGCGGCGACGCCGTAATCGGCGGCCAAGGCGGCCGCCCGCGAGCCGCCGCCGATCGCGACGAGCCGGCCGCCGCGAACATAGCGGCTGAGGGCCTCCGCGTAGGTGAGAGCCATGTACCCGGACCCGACGATGCCGACGCCGACGCTGCTCATCGCTACCTCCGTACGACTGCTCGCCGAGCCGCGCGCCGCAGCCCGGTCGCCCGCTCAAAGTAATCCGTTTCGTGTGGCGAAATATTAGGTTCTTGTATGGGAACAGGGCCTCATTGTATACTCAGGCCACCGAATGTCAAGACCGGAGCAAGCATTTACACCCGTGTGTTGGGTGAAGGCGGCGGAGGCCATCCGCGCGGCGCGGGGCTCTGCTATCCGTGCGTCGGTTGTGAGACATTTCGGCGCAGATGAGGCGGGGCCGGCGCCCCGCCATGAGGAAGGAGGCGGTCCTATGTCCAGGCAACCATTCCCCTGGCGCAGACTCTCCCCGTTGATGGCCCTGCTGCTGCTGCTTCCCGTGATCGCGGCGTGCGGCGGCGCCCCGCCCGCAGCCCCGCCAGCCGCGGAGCCCACAGCCGCCCCGGCCGCCGAGCCGACGGCGGCGCCCGCGGCCCCTGAGCCCACCGCTGCCCCGACGGCGGCAGCCGCGGAGCCCACCGCCGCTCCCACGGTGGCGGCCCCTGAGCCCACGGCCGCTCCAGCCGCGCCCGCAACCGGCCAGGTGGAGCAGGGCAAGCCCGGCGGAACGCTCACGGGCGCGTGGAACGGCCCCTGCTGCGTGGGCGTGGACAATCTCAACCCGCTGAGCGCAGGCGGCGACTTCCATTTCCTCAACAAGATCTACAGCCACCTGGTGACATACAATGTCGAGTACACCGAGATCGTGCCCGACCTGGCGGAGAGCTGGGAAGTCTCCGATGACAATCTGACCTGGACCTTCCATCTGCGGGAGGGTGTGACCTGGCACGATGGCAGCCCGTTCACCGCCAACGACGTGGCCTTCTCGCTCGAGCTCTGCATCGATCCCAAGTCGGGCGGCTGCGACCGCGGCAGCCAGTTGCTCGCCATCGAGGGCGCGCAGGCGTTTGTGGACGGCACGGCCGATACGATCACGGGCATCGAGGTGGTGGACCCGACGACGATCGCGATCACCACAGCCGAGCCCTTCGCGCCGCTGCTCGACATCCTCACGGAGACCTGGATCTTGCACGAGGCGTCGGTGGGTGCCATCCCGCGGGAGGAGCTGAAAGGCAACGACTACTGGTTTACCCAGGCGATCGGCACGGGGCCCTTCAAGCTGATCAAGCACGAGAAGGGGCAGTCTACTGAGCTGGGTCGCTTCGACGACTACTTCCGCGGCGCGCCCTACTTGGAGCGGCTGATCCGCCGCGAGTTCAAGGACGTGGCCACGGCCCTGCTGGCCTTCGACGCCGGCGAGATCGACTTCGCCTACCTGACGGCCGACGAGGTCGAGCGCGAGCTGCAGAACCCGAACGCGCGGGTCATCCCCGGCGCCTCCGGCGTGAACAACATGCTCGTCTTCAACACCAAGCTCTACCCCGAGCTGAACGCCACCTTCAGGCGAGCCATCCTCCACGCGATCAACCGCGAGGCGATCATCGAGACGCTCTACAACGGCGCGGCCACACCCGTGAGCTGCCTCTACAGCAACCCCAACTTCGTGCCGAGCGACATCCAGCAGTTCCCCTACGACCCCGAGTTGGCCCGCCAGCTGATCGCGGAGTCGGGGGTGGACGTGGCGGCGCTGCCCGAGCTGGAGATGAACACCTACTACGGCGACCAGCTCTCGCTCGATGTGATGACCGCCATCCAGCAGGACCTGGCCGAGGTGGGCATCAGGGTGACGCCGCGGCAGATGGACAGCCCCTCGTGGCTGAAGAGCTTCTACGAGGACGTGAACTTCCAGGTCTCCTTCATCGGCGGCGGCAACGGGGCCGACCCGAACCGGGCCTACGAGTACTTCTTCTCGACGGCGAAATGGCCCCAAGGCCAGAACATTCTCGACTACAATAACCCTGAATTCGACCGCTTGATCCAAGAGGGCGCGCAGGAGATGGACCCGGCGGCGCGGGCGCTGATCTACCAGGATGTCTGCCGCATCCTGGCCGAGGACCAGCCCTGGATCCAGCTCTGGGAGCAGGAGCGCTACGGCATCGTCTCGAACCGCATCGGCAACTTCCTCTTCAAGCCCGCGCCGAGCGGCGGCTCCTACTACGACCAGGCCGAGCTCTGGTTCATCCGCGAGTAGCCGGCTTGCTGCGGACGAACGACACCGACGACCGCCGGACGAGGAGTACTGAGTCTTGGCCGAACTCGCTGGCAGCGAACCGCCGACCACTGATGACGGGGTGCAGGGCGCCTCGGTCGTCGGTGGTCGGTCGTCGGTCGTCGCGGCCGGAGGCCGCTAGAATCAGGACACCATGGGCAGCTACATCCTTCGACGCCTGCTGATCAACATCCCGGTGCTGCTGGGGGTGACCATTCTGGTCTTCGTCTTCATCGCCCTGGCGCCGGGCGACCCGGTGTCGGCTTACCTGAGCCCGGAGCAGGGGGCCAACCCGGCGCTACGGGAGGCGCTACGCCGCGAGCTCGGCCTCGATCAGCCCTTGCCGGTGCGCTACACGCGCTGGCTGGGGATGGTGCTGCAGGGGAACCTCGGCTACCGGGCTGTTGGCGGGCGCCCGGTGAACGAGGTAGTGGGCCGGGCTCTGGTCAACTCGGTGGTGCTGATGGGCACGGCTCTGGCGATCGGCTGTCTGGTGGGCATCCCGCTCGGCATCATCTCGGCCCTGCGCCAGTACTCGGCGCTGGACTTCGGCCTGACCACCATCGCCTTCCTGGGCGTCTCATCGCCGTCGTTCCTGCTAGGGCTCGGCGGGCTCTACCTGTTCGGGCTCAAACTCGGCTGGTTCCCGATCGCGGGCATGGTCACGGCGGGGCAACCCTTCTCATTGCTGGATTTCTTGCACCACCTGGCGCTACCCTCACTGATCCTGGCGTTCGCCTACGTGGCCATCCTGATGCGCTACACCCGCTCCTCGATGCTTGAGGTGATCCACAGCGCCTACGTGGTGACGGCGCGGGCGAAGGGGCTGCGGGAGCGTACAGTGGTGATCGCCCACGCCTTCCGCAGCGCGCTGATCCCGGTAATCACCGTGATCGGGCTGGCGCTGCCCGACATGATCGGCGGCGCCGTGATCACGGAGACGGTCTTCTCGTGGCCGGGCATGGGCTCGCTCTTCGTGGAGGGGGTGGCCGGACGCGACTACCCGCTGATCATGGGCATCAACTTGGCGGTCGCGGTGAGTGTGCTGTTCGCCAACCTGCTCACCGACGTGGCCTACGCCGCGGCTGATCCGCGCATAAGGTACAGCTAGCATGACCCAACCCGAACTCTCCCAAACGCTGGTGCTCCCCAAGGCGGCCGAACGAGGGCGCTTCAACTCGCCCTTCGGCCGGGCGCTGCGACGTTTCGGCCGGCACCGGCTGGCAGTAGTGGGGGTGGTGATCATCGTCGTACTGGTGGTGGCCGCGCTGCTCGGCTCCGAGGAAGCGGCGCTGCGGCCGAGCCTGCGCGACCGCAATCTGCCGCCCTCGATCGCCCACCCCTTCGGCACCGACCGGACGGGGCGCGATGTGTTCGCCCGCACCCTGGTGGGTGGCCGGGTCTCGCTCTCGGTGGGGCTGGTGGCGGTGGTCTTCTCGATCGTGATCGGCACCGTGCTCGGGGCGCTGGCCGGCTACTACCAGGGCTGGGTGGACGCTGTGATCATGCGGGCGGTCGATATCGTGATGAGCTTCCCGATCATCGTGCTCCTGCTGAGCGTGGTCTCGCTGCTCGGGCCGGGGATCTTCAAGATCATGATCATGATCGGCCTGCTGACCTGGACCACGCCCTGCCGCATCGTGCGCGGGCAGTTCCTCTCGCTGCGGCGTAAGGAGTATGTGGAGGCGGCCCACTGCATCGGCCTGACAGACCTGCAGGTGGCGTGGCGTCACATCCTGCCGAACGCCATGGCGCCGCTGCTGGTGTACGCCAGCCTCGGCGTGGCGACGGCGGTGCTGCTGGAGGCGAGTCTGAGCTACCTGGGCCTGGGTGTGCAGCCGCCGACGCCGAGCTGGGGCAACATGCTGAACACGGCCCGCTCGATCTCGACGATGGAGCAGACGCCCTGGCAGTGGATCCCGCCGGGGGTCTGCACGGTGCTGTTCGTGCTGGCGGTGAACTTTGTGGGCGATGGCATCCGCGACGCGGTCGACCCGCGCGCCCTTGAGGCGAAGTGATGGCGAAGAAGTATCGTGTGGCGGTGGTGGGCACGGGGCGGGTTGGCGCGCTCTGGGAAAGCGATCCGCCCACGGGCGTTTCGCACGCGGGGGCCTTCGCCCTGCTGCCGGAGTGCGAACTGGTGGCGGGCGTGAACCGCGGGCGGGCGCGGCTGGAGGAGTTTGGCCGGCGCTTCGGGGTGACGGCGCTCTACACGGACTACGAGGCCATGCTGGCCGAGACGCGGCCCGATATCGTCTGCGTGGCGACCCATCCCGGCTCCCACGCCGCGATCGTGGAGGCGGCCGTGGCGGCGGGCGCGCGGGCGATCTTCTGCGAGAAGCCGATGGCGCTGGACATGGCGGACACGGACCGGATCATCGCCGCGTGCGAGCGCGGCGGGGTGCTGCTCTCGGTGAACCACTCGCGCCGCTGGTATCCGGTGTATCAGAAAGCCCGCGAGCTGCTACGGGAAGGCGCCATCGGCGACCTGGTGGCGATGACGGGCTACTGCCAGGGGGGCAAGCCGGCGCCGAGCTGGCAGTCGGAGCTGGAGGGGCCGCTGCTGCACGACGCGACCCACCTCTTCGATATGCTGCGCTTCTTCGCCGGAGAGGCCCGCTGGGTGGCGGCGACAGCGGCGCGGCGCGTGCACACGGCCTACCCGGTTGAGGACGATAGTTCGGCGCTGATCGGCTTCGATAACGGCGTGACGGCGATCACCCAGGTGAACGAGCTGAGCGCCTACACGCGCTTCGAGGTGGAGCTCCACGGCACGAATGGGGCGATGCGACTGGGCAACGACGGCCACTGGATCGGCCGACCGACGCCGATCCACGTGGAGAACCCGCCGGCGGAGCATCCAGAGTTTGAGTGGCAGCGGCTGGAATGGGAGCCGCTTGAGGTTGAACCCGGCCCACCGGCCTTCCTGCTGGCGGCCCGCGAGCTGGTGGACGCGCTGGAGGGCCGCGCGACGCTGCGCTCCACCGGCGCCGACGGCCGGGCCTCCATGGAGATCATCGAGGCGATCTACGAGTCGCAGCGGCGGGGCAGCGCGCCGGTGGCGCTGCCGCTGGCGCCCGGCGGGTCGGCGCTGGCGGCGCTGGCGCGGGAGCGAGGCTGGCGGTAGCGCCCGCTCACCGTGTTGGTGTCTGCGACACGACTACTGGCGGGGGCTGGCGCCCGCACCCCGCTTGTTTTGTCAGGGGGCGGACGCACTCTTCGAGGATGCCTTCGGCATTCGCCACCCCGACACCCCCCGCGCCAGGGGCCTCGCCCTTGGACCCCAAGCAGGAGGCCAGTACCGTGCCGCCGCTGATCTGCTCCCTCGTCTCATCGTCGGGCTTGTGCCCTGGTCTAGCGCGGTGGCTCTCGCCCGCTGGTTGCGCCCTGTCCGTTCCGGCGTGCCGGCGCCAAGCTTTCCAGAACCCGATGTGATGAAGCGGGTGGCACAACCGATGCTCCAACACCACCCCGACCGGAGATCCGCCCCTGGCCGAGGCGGATGGCTCTGCCTGACAATGAGACGGGTACGCCGCCAGCTGGCGGCACGGTACGGCCCTCCGGCTTGGGGGTGGTCCGGAGGGGGCAGCGCCCACTCCGGCGGGGGTGCAGGGGGCGGAGCCCGCCTGCAAAGGCAGGCATCGCCCAGGTGCCGCCCACCGCGCAGGTGAAGCCCAACCGGGGCTGCAGGGGAGAGCCCACCTGCAGAGGCATGCAGCGCGCAAGCTGCCGCCCACCGCGCAGGTGAACACCCTCACCCCACCTGCCGCCGGAAGGCATCCACGCTAGGCGCCACCTCCAGGCGGGCCGCCACGTCGCTGGCGGCGATCGCCTCCGCGAGTAGCGGGAACACCTCACCCCAGGCCGCCTCGATGGCATCGAGGTCGGCGGCAGTGTGGGCCGCCGAGAGGCTGACGCCGAGCGAGGTGAAGAAGCCCCGCCGGGTCATCTCCTGCACGTAGAGATCCTTGATCTGGCGGCGGGCCGGCCCGTAGCGCTCGTCCAGCACGATCGCGAGCTGCTGCGGCAGACCCTCGGCGCGCATGCCCAGCCCGTGGGCCGCCGCGGCCGCAGCCAAGCGCTCGCGGAAGCTCTCGCCCAGCTCGCCCACGTGAGTGAGGGCGTCGCGGCGGCGCAGCTCGCGCACGGTGGCGAGGGCGGCGGCCAGGCCTACGGCGTCGGACCAGTAGGTGCTGCTGATGAACAGCTCCCCCGCGATCTGCATCACCTCGCGGCGGCCGACGACGGCGCCCATCGCGTAGCCGTTGGAGATCGCCTTGGCGTAGGTGGCGAGGTCGGGTAGTACGCCGAAGCGCTCCTGGGCACCGCCGAGGGCGATGCGGAAGCCCGTCACCACCTCGTCGAAGATCAGCAGGGCGCCGTGGGCGTCAGCGAGGGCCCGCACGCCCTCCAGGAAGCCGGGCGCGGGCAGCGAGGCGCCTCGCGAGGCCTCCATGATGATGCAGGCCACCTCGCCGCGGTGCCGCTCCAGCTGCGCCTCCAGCGAGGCCAGATCGTTGTAGCGGAAGGGCAGGGCGGTGCCGCGGAGCCCGGCTGGCACGCCGCGGGGCTGGATGCCCGGCAGCAGGTGGCTATCGAGGACGTGCTCGCCCTCCAGATTCGCCGCCAGGTACCAGTCCTGCCAGCCGTGGTAGCCGCAAAAGAGCGCGATGTCGCGGCCTGTGTAGGCGCGGGCGATCCGCACCGCGATCGCGTCAGCCTCGCCGCCGCCCTTGCAGTAGCGGACCATCTCGGCGCAGGGGATGGCGGCCACCAGCTCCTCGGCCAGCTCCAGCTCCAGGGGGCTGCTGACGCTCGAGGCCGTGCCCTCGCGGATCTGCGCCACCACCGCGGCGTCCACCGCCTCGTCGCCGTAGCCAAGGATGGCGGCGCCCACACACATCATCGTGTCGAGGTAGGCGTTTCCGTCCAGATCCCAGAAGCGCGCTCCCTTGGCGCGGGCCGCGTAGGGCGGGGTGAGGCCGGGGGCGTAGAGCTGCGGGCGCCGGCTGATCAGTTGGGTTCCGCCGGGGATGAGCTCCAGGGCGCGCCCGTACGCCGCGTAGGAGCGCTCGGGGCGACTGATCTGCTCCATAGATCCTCCTAGCGCAGAAATCAGGCAGTCTGCCTGGCCGCCATCGGGGCTCCCCTCCCGTCGGGGCGTCCAGGCCCTAATCAGCAATCTGCAATCGTCTATCGCCCCAGCAGAGGCCTGAACTCGTCGCGGATGCGCCGGAAGCCCTGCTGCAAGATGATCACCGCGGCCCCGCAGGCGAAGAAGCGGGCGCCCTGCTCGTAGTAGCGGGCCGCGATCTCGGCCGAGCCAACTGGCAGCCCCCACCACTTGCCGTGGCGAGCCGCGGCCGCGGCCACCCGCTCGATCGCGCCGAGCATCAGCGGGTGTCCCATCTGCAGGGGTACGCCGTAGCTCTGCGAGAGGTCGCCCGGGCCGATGAAGAGGATGTCGATGCCGGGCGTCGCGGCGATCGCGTCCACGTCGTCCACGGCCTCGCGGTCTTCGATCTGCACGGCGATGAAGCTCTCGCGGTTGGCGTGGGCCATGTAGTCGGCCATTGGCGTCAAGCCGTAGTCGGCCGACGGCTCCACGCCGTCCATCCCGCGCATGCCCTCGGGGTGGAAGCGCGACCAGCGCACGATCTCCGCGGCGTCGGCGGCCGAGCGGCAGTGGGGCACCATGATGCCCGTGGCGCCCGCCTCGAAGGCCCGCGAGTAGCTCCAGTACTCGCCGCGCCTGATCCGCACCATCGCCTCCATGTTCGTCGCACGGCATGCCAGGGCCATATTGAAGACCTGCTCGTAGCCGTAGTCCATATGCTCCATGTCGATCCAGGCGCCGTCGAAGTCGAGCAGGCCCAGCAGTTCCACGATCTTCGGCGAGTCGTACGAGGAGGGCGAGGCGACCAGGGTCGCGCCGCCCTCCCGCAGCCGGGCGAGGATGCGATTCGTCCGCATGTGAAGGCTCCTATCAGGGTATGCCCCAGGTGGAGGGGTTGAGCAGGTCGGGGTCGTCGAGGCGCAGGGCGGCCAGCTCGTTCCGCAGCGCCGGGTCGAGTGGGCGGCCGACGGCGTCGAGGGCCTCCCGCAGCTCCTCCTCGCTGCGCACGCCCACCAGGGTCGAGCCAATCCGGGGATTGCCGAGGGCAAAGGCGATCGCCGCCTGCACCGGGGTGAGGCCGCGGCCACGGGCCGCGACGAGCTCCCTGAAGGCCCGCGAGCGCTCGCGGAGCGGCCCGAGATGCTCCGGCAAGTAGTCGCCGCGGGCCGTCAGCACGCCCTTCAGCAGCACCGAGCGCACCACCAAGCCCACGTTGGCCGCGGCGGCGGCAGGGAAGACCCGCTCCTCCAGGCGCTGGTCTAGCACGGAGTAGGTCACCTGCAGCACATCGAAGAGGCCAGACTCCAGCGCTGCGAGGGGCGCCTCGACGCCGTAGGTCGAGCCGCCCACGGCCCGCACCAGCCCGTCGGCCCTGGCGCGGGCGAAGGCGTCGGCCACGGCGTCGCGCTGGGCCAGCAGGGCGTCGTCCACGTTGTGGATCTGCCAGAGGTCGACATAATCAGTTTGCAGCGCTCGCAGGCTCTGCTCCAGGGAGGCGCGCATCAGGCGCCGCAGCTCGTCGCCGGCGGGCGCGCTACCGTCGGGCCGTTGCGTTCGCACCTTGGTGGCCAGCACCACCTCGTGGCGGCGGCCGCGCAGGGCGACGCCGAGCACCTCCTCGCTGGCGCCGTAAGCACGGGCGGTATCGATCAGGGTGATCCCGGCATCGAGGGCCGCGTGGACCAGGCGCACACCCTCCGCCTCGGCGGGTCGTGCCGCCTCGCCCGGCAGGGTGATGCCGTACTCCAGGCCGAGCTCCACCGTGCCGAGGGCCAGCGCCGAGACTCGCAGGCCCGAGCGTCCGAGGGTGCGGTAGTCCATAGGGCGATTGTAGCTTGCAGATGGCAGCCGTCGCGTTCCGACGCTGTTCCCGCTCTGTCACGGCCAACCGTGCTGCTGATACTGCGCTAACCCGCGTCGAGATATACGATCTTGCCGGTGCGGGAGGACTCGAGCAGGGCGAGGGCCACGGCCACGCCGGCGCGCCCGTCGGCGCCGCTCACGGGGGGCGGCGTTCCGGCCAGGGTCGCGTCGGTGAAGGCGGCGAGCTGTGCGATATAGGCGCCCATACGCGGCGCCTGGAATGCGGTGGCCGCCTGTTCGGTGTTCACCGGCGGCTGCTCGGCGGC